>JAJYYI010000014.1 GCA_021801125.1 Deltaproteobacteria bacterium
ACCGGCAAGTTGCGTCATCGGTTCACCCCCACGCGCGTGGGGACAACCAGCAGTTAACAGCCCAATCCATTGCTTTTACCGGTTCACCCCCACGCGCGTGGGGACAACAACTAAAGGTTTTAGGAGTTAGTAAGTTTTTCTGGTTCACCCCCACGCGCGTGGGGACAACAATTGGAGTCATTTGTTCACACAGATATGCCTCCGGTTCACCCCCACGCGCGTGGGGACAACACCAAAATTATCCTTGTTTTTCCTTGATCCCGACCAGCCTCAAGCCCTGGAAGTCTTCAATCATCCTAGAGGTTTCACCCCAATATTTCACAGCAAAACCCTGTTCTGAGGTGTCAGCGTGAATCATTATCGCCCCGCCGCCTTTGAGCGACCAGGTAACTTTGACCCACAAAAGGTCGCGAACCAGCGCCGATACGGTTCCCACGAAGACGCCGGCCTTGAGTTCCAGCAGCCAGCGAGTGAGTTCGCCGCGCAGGCTTAGCGGGACTTTTTCCAGCACGAAGACTACCATCGGTGCTATTCTCCTTTGGGTACCTCGCCCTCATCAGCGCGATTAATCCCTCCTTCGACCTCGCCCTCTTGATTGTCCCAGAGCGGACCCGGCGCAGCGGGGTCCGCGTCATAGTCCGGCTCCGAAGGATTCCGCGGAGCCGCGCCAAGGGCTCGTTCGATATCGGGAACAATCCGCTGCAGCAGGCGGGCTTCACGAAAGGCGTCGCGGCAGGCTTTGCGAACGCGCGTTTCCAGGTTTTCGCGCCCCTCGGCGGTTGCGCGGAAGGCGGCCGGAATGGTGATCTCGGTTTTGTAAAGGTCGGCCACATCGTAGACGAAAGAGAGCATCTTGCCGGTGTGGATGAAGCCGAGCGCGGGGGAATAGCCGGCGGCAAGTATCGCCGCGTGGCAAACGCCGTAAAGACAGCTATTGGCAGCCGACAGGGCGCGATTGACAAGATCGGCGCGGCCCCATTCGGCGCGTTGGTAAGAACGTCCGCTCCACGGCACGCCGGTTTCGGCGCTGGCTCGCGCATAAGCCTGGCGCACGCGCACGCCCTCCATGCCACGGATCTGCTCCAGCGTGAGCGTCTCGTCGAGCGGCTCCGCGAAGCGCATCCGGTAAAGTTGAATCACTACGCGCAGGCGCGTTGCGGGCCGGGTGCATAGCCAGGCTTGCCTGAGGAGGTTTCGCGCCTTACGGGTCTCTCCGCTGCCGAAGGCGTACAAACGGACTCCTTCTTCGCCGGTCCAGGCCGTTAGGCATCCATTGTCGGCCAGGGCGCGGATGGCGGCATGGGTAATCGTGGTGCCCGGCCCGAGCATCAGCAGGTTCAGCGCGGCGCAAGGCACGGGAAAGCGGCCGCGTTGGTCGTGAATCGCGATCGCCATGTCTTCCTGATCGACGCGGCAATGCTCGACGTAAAGGTAACTCAGGCTATCGCGCACTTTTGGAAGGACTCGCAAATTTTGCATCGTTCACCCCTTTGCGTGGCAGGAAGATCCGCACGTCAGTTCCCGCCGGCGGGAACCGCGGAAAGCAGGCCGAAGCCGTAACCCTTGGCCGACCCGATGCCTTGAATCAACGCCTCGCGAAAGCGGGCCGCGTCGGTAACCGTGAGGCGACCTTCGTAGCTGACAGCGAACAATTTCTGCCCCTCCCTGTCGGTCGGCTTCTTCGCGTATGCGTATCCCGTCTGAATGACAACGGCGCCTTCCCCCACCGAGAAGCCGTTGGCGGCGCCTTTGCGGGCGAGCCAATTGTAAAGGCCATCCGCCCGCACGGGAACGCGCCTTCCATGGTTCTTCTTACCGTCCGGTCCGGTCTTCGTGTCGATCTTGCGCGTGGGATTTGCGGTCAGGCGGAAGCGCAGAGAATCACCATTGGTGAATGAAGGATCAAATTCTCTGACCGCCGCCTCAGCCGCCAAAAGATGTTCCGGCTTTAAGAGGTGCTTTACATTATGGAACGCGTACTCCCAGTCCGGCCTGACTGCGGACTGCACGATGATTACGACGGCGCCGCTCGGATGCCGATCGATCCGGAACAGGAAACCGGCGTTGGGTCGGCGTTCCACACGAACCTGCGGAGCACCGTCGATCTCCCGGGCGAAGTCCTCCGGCTTGAACGGCTGGAGAAACTCAGGGTCGGCGGTCTTTCTTGGGTCTGAGGGGAATGCCATGCACAGCCGCTGATGAACGTGGTAGCGGTTGCGCAGCCAGAGGCGTCCTGGGCGTGGGCGGTCAGGGTCCCGACCGACGTCGATCAACAAACAGGAATGGTACATGGCTATTGCACCTCCTCAGCGCTCAAAAAGCGGCGTCGGGTCTCAAGCGAGCGGAAGCGGATAATCTCCGCGCGCTTATCGATGATCCGTTGGCGCCAACGCGGCTCTTGCGGGTCAATGCGGTCAAGCCCCATGTTGAGCCCGTATTCGATCATCGTCACAGCGTCATGGCAAAGGCCGCAGAGCGAGCGCAGGTCGTTCACGGTCTCGCCGCCGGGGCTGTGCCGGTAGGTGATGTGCTGCGTGGTCATGCGCGGCCCCGGCGACTTGCAGAATACGCACAGATGATTGTCCGCCTTGATGCGCCGTTCGCGCACGGCTCTGTATTGGCTGTCGGTGTAGTCAGCGCGAGGCCTGGGCAAAGGCGGCGTCGGCCGCTGCGTCGCGTCCCCTGGCGTTGCCGGCACGGTCGCGCGAACCACCAAGCGCGCTTGATGAACTGGCGGATCGAACGATACTGGCGCGTCGTACCATACTTCCGCCTCCGCCGGAGCGCTCGGTTCCAGCTTTGATGCGCGCCATTCAATGATGCATGTGAGGCTATCGGACGGCCGGTCTCCGTCGACCTGCTCCAAACGCGGGCGCCAAGGAACGGCTTGCAACGCGGCGAGCAAATCGTCATGGATCGGCTGGCCGCGCCGGTCGGCTGCGTCTATGAGCGGCGCGCTGGGGGGACACGACTTGCGGCCAAGGAAGACTGGCCACACAGGCTTCTCGAGCGCCTTGCGCACCTCTCCAACGAGCTGCGCGTCGCCCTGAAGCGCCACTAGGAAACTCGCGTCGCATAGATACTCACGCCGGCTGACGAGCATTTCGTGCTCCCCCGTACTGGCCGTCGCCTTGATCTTTCCTTCCGCGGATAACACGCCGTACTTAGCGCCGACGGTGTGGTAGTCCCACCAACGCTGACCTGGGCGGTCAATCCGGACACCCATACGAAGCCTGTTGAGTTCAGGGAGCCGCTCGCGCGCTGCTTGGCGGGACAGCCCCATGGCGCAACATATCAAGCCCAGCACGCCGGACTTGGTCGGCGCCTCCGCCGTGCGCCGGATAATGAACTTCGAGTTGTCACCCCACGCCTGAAGCGGGCCCTCCAGGCGAAGGTAGATCGTGTCACTGTGAGAAGTGCTCATGTCACACCTCTTTCCTGTCGCCCGCCCCAACGTTCCTGACATCGGACGATTGAAGCCGCGTCACCTTGGCCACGACGCACTTAACCAGGTCGTCCAAAGACCTCACGTTATGGTCCTGCTCCTCCACGACGGGCTTTTCCTGCTCCGGCTTTGCGTTGGAGTCAACCCAGTTGAGCGGGTAGCGCATGGCGGGAGAAAACCAGAAGCGCTTTGCTTCGATCCCGTACCCTTTCGACATCTCGTGCACGTATTGACCGAGCCGCGCCACGCTCTCCCCGATCAATCCGCGCTGTGCTCTTAATGGTACCGGATCAGCAAAAGCGTTGGCGTAGCTGATTGGTGTGCGCCGATCGGCTTTGATTTCGACAAGGATCCCGCTTGGGGGATTGAAAGCGGCAAAGCTGTGCTGCTTCCCTGACGGCGTGCTCATTGCGACAGCAAGCATGAATTGGCGGAGGGTAAGCTGCGCCAGCGTCCCATCGTTATCAAGGTTCTCCAGGAGCTGGCTCCAGTCGATGCAGAAATATTTGTAGAAACAGGCGGACGCGTACATGCCTTCGTTGACGTGCCCCGCGCCAGCGCCCTTGGCGCAGTCATCGACCGCCGTGAAGTAGTCCACCTCGTTGACAACCTCGTGGGTTGAGATTGCATGGGCCGCCGACAGGGCGGCCTCGACATGAAAGTCGATCTGGCGAAATAGGCCCTCGGAGTCGAGTTCGGTCATACGACCGCAGAGCGCAATGTCCGGAACCTTGGCTCGCTCGCCAAGACATTCGGCTAAATCCTTAGTAAGGTTGCATGCTTTTCCTTCTTTAGGGTTCCAATGCTCCCTCACCTTGCCGGCCATCTTCTCTATCGTGGACTGGGGGATGAACATCAGGATGTTGGTCGCGTCAGGGTCGTCCCTGGTGGGGGCTCGCTTTACCCCGCCCTGATTGAACGCCTCAGCGACGAAATCAACTATCTCTCGGGGCGGGGCCGAATCGTGCGCTTTTTCCGCAAGGATTGAGATGAGCCTGCGCGTCCGCACTCCACCGTCGCGCTCCATCGCAGTTTGGAAGTCCGCGCTGCGACGAATGCTGCGCTTGAGGCATTGGCTGGAGATACGCGCGCGCGTGACGCCGCCAAAGATGCACGTTTTGGGTGCGCCCAAATCATCGCGGTTGAGATTTGCCGGGCTGTGATTCTGGATCATATGAATCTCGATCAGCATGGTGGTCCTCCCTCTCGATTGGATTTACAGCGTTCAAATATTGCTCAGCCCAGATCGCGGGGATTGGGCGCCGGCGACGATGTTCGTCGCCGCGGTCCCAGGCCGATAAGTCATCCAGCAACTGCGCCCAATCCACGCCGCTGGCCCGGCCCGCCGCCGCCTCTCTTTCGACGGCGAACAGCGCCCACCGCAGATGCGGCTCCAGGCTTGCCAGTGGCGACTGAAGAAGCGCGTCGAAGCGCGCTCGAAAGCGAGTACGCCCGTATTCATCGCGCGGCTCGCAGCGCCCCAATACGTGAGGCAAAATTGCCTGCTGGCCTGGCACGTGCGGTACTCGGAAGGCACCGTACAACTTGGCAACAAGCCAACTCGTCTCGCGGCGCGGCGCCGCCCGACTTTGTTCTCGAAGCGGCCACCACAGACCGGTAAAGAGGTCGAACCCGAGCACCGTCTGATCGAGCGGTCGACAGGCAAGATGGCGCAGGCGCCATCGGCTGCCGTGCTTAAGCTCCTCCAACTTTTGAACGAATCTTTCGGTATCGCTCACGACTCACCTCGCTTGGCGCGATCCACGCGCGCGCCTGCTGGTGCGCGCGCCTTTTTTGGTTCCTTGAGGTCCTCTTGAATCTTTTGTCTCAATTCATGCAGCGCCCGATCGATCACTTCCTGTTGGCGCAACACCGAGCCGCCAACCAAGAGGCGGCAGGCCCTGCGGACTTGCTCAGCCAGTATGCCTTCGACCTCGCGTCGCCAGTCCGTGGCGTATTGCGTCTTCTTCTCATCCGTGTCCGCGCCGGCAAGTTTGCTCAGGAATTGTTCGAAGCGCCGTCGCAGGGAGCGCTCGACATGCGCCGCGCCGTTGGCAAGGGCCGCTCCGATCTCGCGACGACTGTCGGCGTTACGCCGGATGGCGAGGGAAAGAACTCGATTCAGGTCCAGGCTCTCAAGGAAGTCTAATTCACTCTGTGCCGCGCTCGCCCATTGCGAATTGCGCGCATTCAATGGCAAAAAGCAGAGCTCCGAGACGGCGTCCTGATAGAGAGCTTTATTTGCGGCGGCGCGCGAACAAGTGATCGCTCTCGACGGCGCTTGGATTTCCACAGCGGGGTTAGCGAAGCGCGCGAAAACTGCTCGGTAAAGCGCTCGCCACGACTTAGCGTGAACGTTTGCCGGCTGTTGCACGTTCGGCAGGGCTGGGATTGAAGCCTTACGCTTTTTCTCGTCCTTCGCCGGGCGCTGAAAGGAGACGGCGTGCGGATCACCGGGCCAAGATTCCTTTTCAAACGGGCGCTTCCAACCCGGCAAGAACGCAATCCGCGTGACGAGCCGAGCGCGTTGTCCGCATGAGGCGCAAACGCCCTCGTCAGATTCCGTATGGGGCCGCTCGATCCAAGTCCGGCGCGGCAGCCACGTGAATGCTCTCATTGGACCGATGTTCTTCGAGTCCCCCGGCTTCGTTGGGTCAGTCCAGGACGGCGAGTCTCCTTGCGCAAGCGGCGATGGCAAGGTCGCCCGGAGTGTCTCTAGCAGTGACGGGAGCGCCGGTACGCCGTACACCGGAGTCGCCCCATTTATACCGGCGGGCTTTTGCTGCATGGCACCGTGCGCGCTCGCGGAGGCGAAAGACGAAAGCCGCACGAGACCAACGGCGCAGCACGCCGGGCATAGGCCGTCCCGGAAGTCGCGCGTGTGTCGGAAGTGCGCGACATTTGTTCCGCTCGGAAGCTCTTGCAACAGGTCGCTTGCCGGACGAAATCCGGCATTATCGGAGTCTGCCTTCTTTCGCTTCTTATTAGACTCGACCTCAAGCCATGCTGTCTTGTCCTGGTAAAACGCCGTGCACTTACCGAGCATCTCAAAGCATTCTTTGAATTGGTCCAACTTGGAGAGCCATTCGGCGGGAATAGCCTCATCTTTACTTGCCCTTTCCGCTTCCTCGAGGCTCATTTCCGGCTTGCACCAAAGCAGAACAGCCATCAAGAAGCGCAGCAGGGCGACGTTATCCATCGGGTTCGGTGCGGCGATCTGGCGGATCCGCCCTGCTTCGCGCAGCGCCTCTCTGATACCGACTCGGCCCGGTCGGCCATCGCGCCACAGAACCGGAATCCATTTTTCTTCGAGCAGGTTGTAGCTCACGGCAGTTCCTCACACATCAAGATAAACAAACGGCAGCATCACGTACCTGGTCGCCAAAACACGTGCTTATGCAGGGTGAAGGGCTGATGGGTGGTAACGCTTCGGCGTATTTTCGCTTTTTGGGTGTGGTAATGTCAAATGGCGCCAATAAGGCGAGATTAGCGCGTAACCATTGAGAGACGTTGGGCTTTGCCGAGCTTTGCCGGTCAAAGACGCTTGCGGTAGGTCCAAAGATGCGTTTTTATAATTAGCTCTCCCGCATCACCGGACCGTGCTCGACCCGTCCGCCAGCGCCCGGACAAGCTGTCGGGCGGACCGGCCGACATGACCGCATCCTATGCGCCGCGGCGGGGATCGAGCCCCGGCAGGAGGGCGGGTTTTGCGGAAGTTTTTCGTCTGGGAGGAAACAATGGACAAGCCCAACGGGCGTATACAGGGGTCCTCGGCCCCGACACGGCCACATATCTACCCCGCGGCGGAGTGGGAAAACCTGACTGCCTGGATGAAGCGGGTCGCTCCGGAAGCCTTTACCTCCGACGGCCGCGTGCTGAACCTTCTGGAGGGCGAGTGGAAAGAGCTAGGCCATGCACGCCCGTACCATTCCGCCAACGACGGCACTCTGCTCGGCGCGCTGCCGATGCTCGACGCGGAGACGGCGCGGCGGGCGGTCGAATTCGCCGCCAGCGAGATGAGCGGCTGGGCGAAGGTAAGTCTTGACGAGCGCCGCCGGCGGGTGAGCGAATGCCTGGCGGGCTTGCGCGAAAATCGCGACCTGATCGCCTACCTCCTGATGTGGGAGATCGGCAAGCCGCTCGAGCTTGCGCAATCGGACGTCGACCGCTGCATCTCGGGCGTTGAGTGGTACGTCGAAAATATCGAGGGTATGCTCGGGCGCCGGCAACCGGTTGGGCTGGTCTCGAATATCTCGTCGTGGAACTACCCGATGTCGGTTATCGTGCATGCGGTGCTGGTGCAGCTGCTGTGCGGAAATACGGCGATCGTCAAGACACCGACCGACGGCGGGTTATACGCGCTGACGGTCTCGATGGCGATCGCGCGGCGCGTGGGACTTCCGGTGTCGCTGGTCAGCGGCTCGGGCAGCCAGTTGAGCGAACCGCTGGTGCGCCATCATGACGTCGCTTGCCTATCCTTCGTCGGCGGCAAGACAAGCGGCGGCTCGGTCGCGGCTTATCTCTACGACCAATCGCGCCGCTACATGCTCGAGATGGAGGGCGTCAACGCCTACGGTATCTGGGAGTTCTCCGGATGGCCGTCGCTGGCCAAGCAGATTCGCAAGGGCTTTCAGTACGGCAAACAGCGGTGCACGGCCTACGTCCGGTTCGTGGTTCAGCGAAGCCTGTTTCCGCGCTTCCTCGACGCCTACCTGCCGGTGCTCAAGTCGATTCGCTTCGGCCATCCGGTAATGGTGACCGGCGAGAAAGACGAGCTTCCGAAGTACGACTACGGGCCTCTGATAAACCGTGAAAAGGCTGAAGAACTGCGTGTCCACGTCACCGAAGCGATCGCCAAAGGCGCCGTGAGCCTCTACGACGGCGAACTCGACGGCTCGGCCTTCTTGCCCAACCAAGACACCTCCGCCTACTTCGCGCCGGTCGCGCTGATGAACGTGCCGCGCAATTCCCATCTTTATTACAACGAGCCGTTCGGTCCCGTGGACGTGATCGTGCTGGTCGACCGGCTGGAAGAGCTGATCGCGGAAATGAACGTGTCCAACGGCGCGCTCGTCGGCTCGATCGCCTGCGACGACCTGAAGCTCGCCCAGCGCGTGGCTCACGAGATCCGCGCCTACAAAGTGGGGATCAATGAGATGCGCTCGCGGGGAGATCGCGAGGAGACCTTCGGCGGCCTCGGCCAGTCATGGAAGGGATGCTTCGTGGGCGGCAAGTTCCTGGTCGACGCGGTAACCAACGGATCCTCCGGCGAACATCTGTACGGCAACTTTCCGGACCATCTGCTGCTCCCGCCGGAGCGCTAAAGTCGCGCCCGGTTGGACTGCAGGCATAAGCTTAACGGCGCGCGGCCTAGAAACGAGGTAGCGCGCCGTTAAGCTCTCCGATCATTTCCCCCCTCCAAAACAACCGTCGATCCGCCGCTGACAGCACTCGCCGCGGGCGATGCGGACCGCGCGGCTTTTCGGCGCTCACTTCGCGCGTTGTGCGAGCAGACCGGCTATTGCGGAATCGACGGACCCGCGGACTGCGCAATCCAGGCTATCGCCGGCCACAACGCCGGCGCGTAGCGGAGGCTCATTTCGGGGCTTAGGCTCGCTGCGGGGCTGAAACCGACCGTGCGCATCTGCGCGCGCTTGACCAGCGCGGGCCATACGCTGCGCGGATCGGAGCTGAAAACGAAGCCCGGTTCGGCCGGCACGATATACCACGACCCATCGAGCATCTCGCCGTAAAGCTGGTCCACGCTCCACTGCGCGCGCCCGAGGTAAAGCCGCACGTCAGGACTGAGTTGAGAGCCTTTCAACAAGCTCGCCACCAGCTTCGGATCGAGGCTCACGTAGACATTCTCGAACAGCGCCGTTGCGTTGGCCCGGGCGCGCGTATCGCGGAAGACCACCGAGGGCTCGTCAACATCGACCGGCCCGCCGAAGTACGCGGTGTCAGCGCGTTTCTTGAGCAGCATGCTTTGCGGGAACAGCTCGTACAGGCGCACCTTGATCGGCTTGTTGACGATCAGTCCGACCACCAACGGAAGGCGGTCCCGAGGCAGCATCAGGATGACTGATTCCTGGAACAGAGGGTCGCGCAAATCGGGCTTCGCCACGAGAAAGATGGTTTCTCGCGTGCCCTGCCCGCCCCAGCTCAAAGTCGCGCCGAGTGCGACGGCCACAGCGGCGAAGACGATCGCCAGGACTGCTCGACCGGCGCGAAACTTGGATGCCATAGACTGCTTCCTCGCGGCGGTCCTTTGACGAGACCGGCTTGGAGCGGCAAGGGCGCTGCCGCTCATATATGCCGATTATGGACGATTACTCAGCGCGCGAAAAGCTTTGCAGCCGGCCGCCTCGTTTCATAGAGCGACGCGGCAACGCGCGTCAGCCGCAGTCGGCGATGGGCCAAGCGCACCGGCCAATCAAGGCTACGCGCAAGAAAGCGGCACCGCGGTCTCCCGCATCACGACTTCCGGCGTACGATACCGCTCGGCCATCGCGCGCTCCTCGGGTGTCTTTAGCTGGGCCTGCATGTACGCGCCAAGGCGGCGCGCATGAGTGACGACCGCCGCGCCGAAGCGGCAGCGCTCTTCGTTAAAAGCGGCCAACGCGGCGTCTACACCGCCGGCTTTTGCGAGCGCGTCGGCAAGCGCCATCGCGTCGCCGCCCGCCTTGCTCACGCCCAACCCGCAGTGCGGACGCGCTACGAAGGCCGCGTCTCCAACCAGCGCGACTCGGCCGAACGCGATACGCGGCGATTCCAGGTCATAGATTGGCTGTATGAACGGTTGCTCCGTCAACCGCACCACCTCCGCGAACTGCGGAGAAAGAATGCGCTCGGCGTCGGCGCGCATTTCGGCGATAATGCGGGCGCTGACCAGATGCGGCGCAATACCTTCCGGGAAAAAACGGCCGTCGTCGTCGGTAAGCAGCCGGCGCAGCTCTCGGTTTTCATCCGCGGGCCGATACCACACGAAGTTGAAGCGCCGGCGACCGGGTTCTGTAGTGTCACCGGCGCCCGCGATCGGGTAGCCGAGCATCTGCTCGCGCGGCGGCAGGCAAAACGCGAAGCGCGGGAACAGCGCGTCGTGCGTCGAGCGGGAAAACGCCGACTCATGCGCCAGGCCACGCCAGGCGACGTAACCGGCGTATTGCGGCCTGACTCGCGGCAGGAAAAAGCCGCGCACGGTCGAGCGGATGCCGTCCGCGCCGATGAGAAGAGACCCGGTGGCACGCTCGCCACCCTCGAACAGTGCGGTGACGGCGTCCGCGCCCTGCTCGATCGCGGCCAGCGCCCGCCCCGCGTGATATTGCTCACGCGGAAAGACCTCCAAAAGGAGCCGATACAACCGACCCCACCCAGTCACCACTTGCCGCAGCGGACGCTCTCCGACAACGCCGCCGTCGCGAGCGAACGTTACGCGGGAGAAAACCTCCACGCCGATCGTGCTATCGACGGTGACGCCGGCGCGTTTGAGCGCCTCGAAGAGTTCGGGGTGAGTAACGATGCCGGCGCCGCGCCCTGATAGCTCGTCGCGCACGCGCTCGTAGACATGAACGTCCCATCCCTGGCGATGCAGCAGATTGCCGACCATCAAGCCGGCGAGCGAGCCGCCTACAACGATGACTCGTCCGCGCGGATTCTTTGACGCGTCCGCCATGCGCTCTTCCTAAATGACTTGTGATATGGCCGTATCAGAGCGCGAACGCTTGCGCGCGGGCGTCACCGGCCGTCACGCCTCGGAAGCGGCGTAGTTCAACTCGATCGTCACGCCGTTAGGGTCTTTGACGAACACCTGATGCAGCATCAGGTTCGGAACTGTGCGCTCCGTAAAGGCGATCCCGTGCCGTGACAGCCGCTCGCGCATCTCGGCTAGCCCGGTCGCGGTGAAGGCGACGTGGTCTAGGCTGCCGGTTCCGTTCATCTCCTCGGCCGGCCTGTCGCCGAGATACTCACGCAAGCTCTTGGGGTCGTTCGCGTCGAAACCGATGATGTGCACCACGGCGCGCCCTTCGTTGTAGAGCCAGAGGCCGGGAAATTTAAACGGCGGCCGCTCGCCAACTTCGAGGCTCAATACATCTACGTAGAACTTCCGGCACTCGTCGAGCTTCGAGGTGCGTATGGAATAATGGTCGAGACGTTGAATCGGCATAACAGAGTTCCCCCGGGATCAATTTGCCCATCGACTGGCGCTGCCCATCGACAACCGCGAACAGCGGTCAGCGTCCGACGCGGCAGGCTTCGTTTGGTCGACACGAGCCGAACCCGCACGGCGGGCCGGCGGTCGGGAGCGAATCGAGGCCGCTAACGCGCAACCGGGGCTCGGGACGGCAAGCTGTGCGTCTCGTGATAAGCTCGCGCTGACCTCCAGGCTCCCAGCGAGCCTGCGCCGGATCATAGCGCATGAAGGGCGCCTTCTTCCAGACGGCGTCTGCGGCGCGGCCGCCTCGCCACATCGTTGCGCAGCCGGTGTAATCGAGCCGCCGCGAGCGCACCTTGAAGCGAACAAATAGGCGTTCAAAGGCAGTATCGCAGGAGCGGTTAGCGCTCCCGCAAGCCTCACCGCAGACGAAACCATTGACGCCTCGGCGAGCCGTCAATAGCATACGATAGCCGTCAGGCTGAGCGTGAGCCCGAAGCGCGAAAGCAGAGAGAGCACTCTCAGCGCCGCTTCACCGACGTGCATGCCGGGTGCCGCCAGCGCGGCAGGCAAGGCGGGCGCTGCTTGTTGAATCGGCGACAAAGGGGGAAGCAGATGGCTATAGAAATATGCTCGATCATCCTGCCTGGGAATGAAGGAGCCTTCGGTATCGGACAGAAGAAAATCGCGCATACTCTCGACGAGTTGGCACCGGAGTATCGGACGCTGCTGACCGAGCCTGTGACGGCAACCCTGGCGACGATCGGAAGCAACGACGTGCCTCAGCTCACGCCGGTATGGGTCAACCACGACGCAAATTTCATCAACCTGAATTCCGTGAAGGGCCGGGTAAAAGACAGAAACCTAAACGCGCGGCCTCAGGTTTCGCTGATGCTGCTCAACCCGAAGAATGCGTATCACTGGATGACCATCTACGGAAGGGTGACCGACTACATCTACGAAGACGACAAAGCTCGCGGCCACCTGGCAACCGAAAACATCGATGATCTTGCGCAGAAGTATCTGAACCAGCGCCCTTACCCTTTTCGCGCTCCAAAGGGAGAGATTCGCGCGCTCTACCGAGTGAAACCGACCAGAATCCTCACCTTCGGCGCACCGTAACGCCACTGCCGACCGGCAAGGGGCGGACTATCCTGTCAGACCTGCCGGCGTTCGCGAGCCGGAGTTGATCCGAACTCGACCAGGTGCGGCGGGCTCACGTTCCGCAGGGCGGCCGGGTTTGGGCGAGCGCACCAAACCGCGGCTTGCGTTCCGTCGCGCTCGCCTCGGACCTGCCGCTGTGTACGCGATTCAAACTACGCTCTCGCGCTCTGTTCCTTTTATGCTCGCCGTGGCAAAAATATATATTGCGCAGGCGTCACAAATAATTAACGGCAACCGGAAAATAGTGCGCAGAGATTTCTCACCGTGACGCGCGCGTCAGGAAAAGAAAATGGAATTCGCGCTCGCTGAAGAGCATCAAATGCTCAAGGATCTGGTTAACCGCTTCGTACAGAACGAGTTGATGCCGCTGGAGAAGATCGTGCTCGAGCGCGAGGCTGCGGGCCAAGGGGCGATCCTGAGTGAAGCCGAGCGCGTCACCCTAGACAACAAGGCATCAGCACTCGGTCTGTGGGGACTTGACGCGCCTCAAGACGTCGGCGGCGCGGACCTGCCGACCGTGGCGCTGATCGGCGTTTACGAAGAACTGGGAACCACGATCACGCCTTACACGCTCGCGCCCGACTCGCCTAACCTGCGCATGCTGATGGCCACGGTCACCGAGGAACAAAGAGAGGAATATCTCAAGCCGTACGCTCAAGGAAAGATGACCTCGGCTATAGGGATTTCCGAACCAGCCGCGGGCGCCGATCCCGCGGCGATGAAGACCCAGGCGGTGCGGGAAGGAGATCACTGGGTCATCAACGGCCGGAAAATCTGGGTAAGCCGCGCCGCCGAGGCGGACTTCACAATTCTGATGGCGGTCACCGACAAGACCGCCGGCGCGCGCGGCGGCATCTCCGCTTTTCTCATCGACAAAGGCACGCCGGGGTTCAATATTGTCCGCAAAATTCCGATGATCGGCGGCGCCTACACCTACGAAATAGCGCTGGAGGATTGCCGACTGCCGGCCTCAAAACTGCTCGGCAAGCTGGGCCAGGGCTTCGCACCGATGCAGCTTCGGCTCACCACGCGGCGCGTTCAAATGGGAGCGTGGTGCGTGGGCCTCGCCCGCCGCGCCTTGGACATGATCTGCGACTACGCGCCCCAGCGCAGGACTTTCGGCGCGCCCCTCTCAGAGCGCCAGACAATTCAATGGTGGGCGGCTGACGCGGCGACTCGTATTCACGCCTGCCGGCTGATGACCTATGACGCGGCATGGAAGATCGATCAAGGGCGCGACGTCCGCAGCGAGGCGTCCATGATAAAGGTCTTTGGAACCGAAATGGCGTGGGAGACGATCGACCAGGCGATGCAGACATTCGGCGCGATGGGGATGACGAAGGAGATGCCGTTGCAGTTGATGGCTTCCAAGGTCCGCACTATGCGCATTTACGAGGGACCATCCGAGATTCATCGCTGGGTGGTAGCGCGTAATCTCCTGCGCAGCCGGCGGTAACCAGCCCGGCGGCCGAACCGCTTGCCGGAGACCTACCTGGGCGCGCTCGAATTGCCGAGCGTGTCGTAAAGCTCGCCGAGCATAACCCAGCGCTGCCCGTCGAAACGCGCAAGATGAAGCTGGGAAATAGGCGCGAAGTCCTGCGCCGTCGTGTTGACTACGATTCCCGGCAGCAACATCGGAATTTTGACGTCTCGCAGGCTCGTCGCCTTGCGCATCAGGTTCTCGCGGGAGACCTCGGAACCGCATTCTCGCAGCGCATCGATAAAGGCCGCCGCCGCCGAATAGCCCCACAAAACGAAAGGATCATACGGGTTGTGGAGCGGGGCGTAGCTTTTCATCGCCGCCAGGTAGTCTCGCTCGTCCGCATCGTTCCTATAGCGCGGGTCGGCCGGGTCCTTCAGAAACTGCACCGTCACGATACCCTTGGAGACGTCCAAGCCAGCCGGTTTGAGGACGGAGCCGATCGAGGCGGAAATGAAGCTCAGAAAATGGAGCGGATGCCAGCCGAGCGCGTGCGCCTTCCTGATCGCCTGCGTGGCAAACTTCGGAACCGTGGCGTCAACGAATACATTGGCGTTGCTGTTCTTGAGATTAACGATCTGGGAATCGACGGTGGGATCGGTAGTCTCGTAACTCTGCTCCAGCACAACCAGCTTGCGCCCCTCCTGACCCAATCCCTTGTAGAGGCCTCGCAGATATTCCTTGCCGAAGTCGTCGTTCTGGTAGAGAATTCCGACTCTAGCTCCAGGCACGTGCTCAACTATGTGGCGCGCGTAGACAATGGCTTCGGCCTCGTAGCTCGGCAGCCACGGCATCGTCCACGGGTGACCCTTGGGGTCGTTAAATTTGCTCGCGCCGCTCATTATAAAAAGCTGCGGCACTCGCTTCTCGTTCGCGTATCGCCAGATCGCGGTGTTGGTCGGAGTGCCGGCTGTGCCGACCAGCGCTAGAACGTGGTCGCGTTCGACCAGGCGACGCACAAGCTCGTAGGTCCTTGGCGGACTGTAGCCGTCATCGTAGCTCATGAAGTTGATGACGCGGCCGTTGACGCCGCCGGCGTGGTTGATCTCTTTAAAATAGACGGCGAACCCCGTAGCGAGCGCGCCGGTGGCCGACGCCGGGCCGCTCAGGGGAGCGGTATTGCCCACTTTGATTTCGTTTGCGCTGAGGCCGTCGTCGGCATGCACGACGTCCGCAAGAAGGCTACCTAAGATCACCCAACACAGGAGAAGCAAAACGCTCCTCGCCGGCGTGACGCGACCTATCGGAAGCAGGCCTTGCGCACGAAGACGAAATCGCTCGGGCGAAACGCTATTGCCTGCGCCAACGCGAGTCTCGGCGGCGATTCGCGTCATGTTCCAGGACCTCGTTGCGTCGCCACTCGACAAAATTTCAGTTGGAGCGAGCCAAGAAGTCGTTGACCATGCGCACGCAGGGTTCAAAGTTAGTGTTGTCAACCAATGCGCTCGCCATTCGCACCGGGTCGCCGAAGAAAAAGCGCTCATAGAGCAACTGGCGACCGCCGAACGAGCTGCCGGCGACATCCCATGCGAGTCGATACAACGCAACCCGGTCGCGAGCGTCGAGATCGGCGCCAGCCAGATAGCGTTCGATATCCGGCGCGACCGCGCTCTCAAAGTCGCGCTCGCTGGGCGTTGCGACGAGACTGCTCGAACTATTCAGTTGGATTATTTCCACCAGACGCGGGTAAAGGCGCGGGAAAAGGTTACGGCCGACGTCTATCGGTGGCCGCGCGGGCACGAAGATGCCCCATTTGTTGCGCGCCGCGTCAGCTTCCGCGGCGCGCAGACACGAGCGCATCACCTCGGTGGTCATTATCATTTCCGCCAGGCGCTCGCGCACGTGGGGCAAGCTCATCGCGTCACTGGCTTCCGCGATCTGGACGGCCAAGCCGAGCATGAACTCGCTCTTGACTACGTTTTTCACAGCGACCTGATGCATCATGTGGACCACAGCCTCGGTCTCGCCGTATAGGGTGTTGCACCGCTCCACGTCGCCGCACAAGAAAACCCGCTCCCACGGCACCAGCACGTTATCGAACACGACCACGCAGTCCATTTCGTCGAAGCGGGAGGCGAGCGGATGGTCGAACCGCGAATGCAGGGAATCAAGCGGGTCTCGGCATAGAAAGCGCAACCCTCGCGCGTTGCAGGGGGTAACGAACGCCAGCGCAAAAGGCTTCGCGGCCGGTTCGTTCTTCAGCACCGTCGACGGGAAGACCTGCAGCTCCTCGGAGAACGGCGCCAGCGTCGCCAACACGCGACACCCGCTTACCACGATGCCCTCGCTGGTCTGGTCGACCAGGCGCAAGGCGACCTCGTTGTCAGCGTGGCCCGCCCAGCCGGCGGCGCGGCTTTTGCGCGGATTGACCAACGTGTGCGTGGCGCACCAGTCGCGGCTGCGCGCTTCGCGATAATAGTTCACAATGTTTTCGCCAAACCGCGGTTCACTGTCCGCAAAAAACTTACGCGCGGACGCCATCGCCGCCAGCGTTCCATTGAGGTAGTCGGGCGTCCGCCCCATCATCGCGCAGCTATGCTCGGCCCAGCGCCGCATCATACGCCCGCGCTTGGCAACCTCCTCCGAGCAATTTGGCTGGATGAATGAAAGCCCGACCTGCTCGCCATCGTCAGTGCGATAGGTCATCTCCTCGGCGTGTTCCAATTGCATGTCGTAAAGCGCGGCAACCGACCGCGCGCACGTGGCAAAAGCCGGATGCGTGGTCACGTCGTTTACGCGCTCGCCGCCGAGCCACACCTCGGCGCCTAGGCGTCTAAGCGACTCCAGGTAGCTGGTGCCAGATCTCGCCCCCATCACAAGACCTCCTCCAGCGCGGGCAACCGCCGCTTGATCAACTCAGCCGCGCCCACGGGTGCCATGTAAGGTGGTCGCGCCGGTCCCATATCAATTCCAGTAGTCACGCTCGCGGTAACCTTGGTTGTGCCCAGGTGGCCCAGCGCTTCTTCGCCGCCTCGCGGGAAGCACCGATTGAGCCGGCGCTGAATCTCCTCGGCGCGAGCGATATCGCCGGCGTGATAGCTGCGCCTCAACGCGACGCACGCCGGCACCGCGAAAATGTTGATAAAGCCACCAGCGGCGCCCAGCATCAAGCCCGCAAGCAGCGCGCGAAAGGTGTTGTACACCGCGATACGCCCGTCGATCTCGTCGTACAGTGCTTCGAGATGTTGCAGGTCGGTAAGAACCTCCTTCATCGCAATTACGTTTGGAATGGAAGCAAGCTTGCCGGCGAATCGCGCCGTGATCGTGAACTTGCTCAGCGCGGGATTATGGTAGATGACCACCGGCGGGTCGCCGGCTTCGGCCACCATCCGGAAATGGCGCTCTACCTCGACCTCGCCGCATCGCCAGTAATACGGCGGTATCACTTGCTGAGCGTCGTACCCCATGCGGCCGGCGATGCGTGCGTAATGAAGCGTCTCCAGCGTTGTCGCGCCCGAGGTCATGGCCACCGCCGATATTCCTTCGCGCGCCCGAGTTTCTTCAAGCGTTATCTCCATCGCACGCACGCGCTCGGCTTCGCTCAGGTGAAGAAACTCGCCAATACTGGGGGTGGCGACGATCCCCTGCGCGCCGTGATCGAGCGCCCAACGCACCTCCTCCCGCAGCGCCGTTTCGTTGAGCTGATAATCAGCGTCAAAGGGCGTCACGAGCATCGCTATTATGCCTTTGGCTAGTGTCATGGGAGGCCTCCAACTGCGGCGGGCGATTCCGCATCGCTTTTGTCTGGACCGAAGAAAAAGATTGCCTGTCCGGTGCCGATCGCTGCTTCGTAGCGACCGAACTGCTCGCCGCGCCAATTCCATTCGCGTCCGCCCATAGCGCCCGCCATGATCAAGTAATGCGAGAACCGACCCTCCGGAGAGCACTTTGCGCGGTAATCGGCCGCCGCATCCAGAACACAGTCGTGGCGGCCGGCGCGAAACCACTCCATCATGCGCTCGTCATAGATGCGGTTGCCCGGCGCGCTGATGTCGTCGGCTGATGCCGAGGCACGCTCCAGCACGTGGTCGTAATCCCAAAAGCGGTGAGAGAGTCCACCGGCCGCGACCAGGACGACGCGCCTATCAGTGGAACGGATCGCAGCCGCCAGCACTTCGCCGAAGGCCATATCGTTTTCGATAGAAGCGGTCTGGCAGACGCTGATTGAGAGCACGCGGCGCCGGCCCTTCGGATTAAAGTAGTGCATCACGTTGAGCGTCGGGTAGTGAATCGGCAGATGGGGATAGGGCGCGGCCGTCACCCTGACTCCTCGCTCGCGCGCTACGGCTTCAACCGCGCGCGCTAACTCGGCATCGCCGAGGTAATCATACGGAAGCTCATGAATCATCTGCGGAATCTCGTCCGAAGTGTAGATCCCGCACAATCTCTCGTTCGCATTCAGGATGTATGCGAGCGTGCTAAACCAATGGGTGTCGATAAGCGCGTAGGTATCGAAGTTAAGCTTCCCCAGACGCTCGCTCTCGATCTGTTCCATGGCGTCGTAAAAGGTTGTGACATTCTTCCCCATGTACGCGAGCCTCGCCTGCGGGTCGGTGATCATCAGGCGCGGCACATGGGTGGTGAATACAGCGGCGACGATCTCCCCCACCTTAATGCTCCTTCTGAGCCTAACCGGCCGGCTGCTCCTGGTAGGTCATGCAAACCAGCTTAGGTTCGGTCCAAAACTCCAGGCCATAACGACCACCCTGGCGGCCAAGCCCACTTTGTCGCGCTCCGCCGAATGGCGTGCGCAGATCGCGCAGGAAAAAGCTGTTGATCCATACCATGCCTGTCTTCAGCCTGGCGGCCACGCGAAGCGCTCGATCCATCCTGGAGGTCCAAATATAGCCCGCCAAACCGTAGCGGCCGATATTGGCCGCTGCAACCGCCTGCTCCTCATCTTCGAACCGTTCGACGGTCAAGACCGGGCCAAAGATTTCTTCGCATCGCGCTCGCGACGTCTCTCTAACGCGATCCAGCACCGTCGGAAGGTAGTAGAAGCCTTGCGCGGGATGGGCGGGGGCGTTCCCGCCGAGCAAAAGCTCCGCGCCCTCGCCCACCGCTTCTTTGACGAACGCATCGACGCGCTCGCGATGCGCGGCCGAGATGAGCGGGCCGAACTCGGTATCGTTGTCGAGCGGATCGCCGATTTTGAGGGTTCGCGCCTCGGCTAACAGGGCCTCAAGGAATCCGTCGGCGATTCGGCGGTCGATGAGCAGACGCGAGCCCGCCACGCATGATTGCCCCTGGCTGCGGAAAATCGACCGCGCCACGCCCGCCGCCGTGCCCTTAATCTCGGCGTCGGCAAAAACCAGGTTGGGCGATTTGCCCCCCAACTCGAGCATCACACGCTTGAGACTCGCCGCGGCACCCGCCATTACCTTGCGTCCGGTGGCAACGCCGCCTGTAAACGCGACGCCGTCAACGTCCGGATGCTCCACCAGCGCCGCCGCGGCGTCAGCCAACCCCGGTACAACGTTCAGCACGCCCTCGGGGAGACCAGCCTCACTGGCAATCTCGCCCAGCGCTATGCAGGTGAGCGGCGCGAGTTCCGAGGGCTTCAGGACGCACGTGTTGCCGGTTGCCAAACACGGCCCCAGGTTCCACGTCGCAAGCATCAGGGGCGAGTTCCACGGAATGATTATCGCGCCCACCCC
>JAJYYI010000108.1 GCA_021801125.1 Deltaproteobacteria bacterium
TCTTGCCGCATCGGCGTGCGGAACAGATACCCGAAGACGAAACCCTCGAAATTGATCTGGGCCACCTGAGTGTGACTGGTCGGATCCCAGTTGCCGGTCAAGGCCTGGGCCGAGCCATATATCAGGGAGTTGCGCCCGGCGGCGGACGCGCGCCGGATGAAGGGAGTAGGCAAGGCTGTCGAAACGACGCCGGCCGCCGCTGCTGTCAAAAGAGAACGTCTGGAGATTTTGGACATACGATCGACCCTCCTCGTTGGTTTTCTTGCAATTCCTAGCCATTCAGCGCATTTGATCAATTTGTCGCATAAAAACTTGTGACTTGCAATATCTTTTTTGGCGCATGTCGGGCATACTCTCAGCGGGCCGACTAACTCGTCGGCCTGCAACCTTTCGGCTGATGGCGATCCCGCATGTGGGAAGAACGTCGCAATCATCCGGCCAAAGCCAGGCACCGCAACGCGCCGTCTCAGATATGCCTTGGACGTGTTCCGCTTGGTGCCGGCCTGTTCGACATAGGGTTTGCAGCCCGTGTCGCGCCGAGCAACCCTAATTTCCGGGGGCGACGATCACTTTCGCGCCGCCACGATCAAGCGCGGTCCTGAGCGCACCCTGGGGGGCGACATCCGTGACAAGCGTCGTCGCTGCGTTCCATTCGGTCAGCAAGACAAGGGCACGTTTGTCGAACTTGTCCGAATCCGCGAGCACCACAGTTTGCTCCGACTTCTGCACCATCGCTCCGTAAACTTCCCCGGCCCTCAACAGCGCCTCGCTCACGCCCTCGGTGCTGACGCCCGACGCACCGATGATCGCGGTGCGCACGTTGTAGCTGTCCATGGCGCGCAAGGTGTCCGGCCCCACCGTTATATGCTCCTGGGGCTCAAAAATGCCCGGCAGCATGACGATTTCGATTATCGGGTTGGCGGCAAGCTCGACAGCTATGGGATATGCTGGCGTTATGACGGTGATCCGCCGAGAAACCTCGCGGAGCGCTCGCGCAAACTGGATCAGCGTTGCGCCTCCACCCAGAAGCAAGACTTCTTCCGTTGCATAGCGGGAGACTGCCTCCGCAGCGATAGCGCGCCGCTCCGAAACCTTCAGTGATAGACGCTCGCTGAGCGCGGGTTCGAAACGATTCGTGTTCTTGATCGCGCCACCATAGGTACGACTGAGCCTCCCCAAACTCTCAAGTTCGGCTAGATCGCGACGCACCGTTTCCGTGGAGACGCCCAATTCTTCCGCTATCTGGACCACGCGCAACGCCGGATTTCGTTCCAGCGTCATGAGAATATTGTCCTGGCGGACAACCTTACGAGATTTCTCCACACCCACCTGGCCGACCTCCAAATGCCCGATTTGCCAGAATCACAGATTGTGCCCCAAGAGGCAAGACAATATTTTGCCCGACCTGCATCATAAATATCTTGCAAGCTGCACTTTCCCGTGCTAGTAGCGGTGAGACGATCGGAGGGACGTCATTGTTTGATTATGGATTCTTCAAATTCGAGTCCAAGGCCGAAGTGCTCGACACAGCCATCGAGTATTGGAACCCTGGCAAGACGAAGTTCTGGCAGGACGCTGGCATCGATCTCGTGATCGATCGCCGCGAAGGGTATTTCCTCTACGATATGTCGGGCAGGCGCCTGATCGACCTCCATTTGAATGGAGGCACATATAATTTCGGCCACCGCCACCCCGAACTCGTCGCTACGCTGAAATCGGCGCTGGATTATTTCGACATAGGGAACCATTGGTTCCCGTCGGTTGCACGAGCCGCATTCGCAAAGAAGCTAGTCGGGACCGCACCCGGAATGAAGTACGCGATCTTCGGCGCCGGCGGAGCCGAGGCTGTGGAGATTGCGCTCAAGACCGCCCGATACGTCACAAAGCGGCGCAAGATCGTATCGATCGTCAAAGGTTACCACGGTCATTCCGGGCTGTCTGTCGCGGCGGGCGACGACCGCTTCTCGAAGATATTCTTGGCCGATCGCCCGGACGAATTCTTTCAGGTACCCTTCAATGACGTCGACGCCTTGGAACGCGCATTGCGCGGTCGCGACGTGGCAGCTTTCATTATCGAGACGATCCCCGCGACCTATGGCTTTCCGCTTCCTGATGAAGGTTACCTGAGGGCCTGCCAGGACCTCTGCCGTCGCTACGGCACGCTCTACATCGCCGACGAAGTACAAACCGGCCTCCTGCGCTGCGGTGTCATGTGGGGTTGGCAATCCTATGGCTTGCAACCGGATATGTTCGTTACCGGCAAAGGACTTGGCGGCGGAATCTATCCCATTTCCGCTTGCGTGGTGACAGAGCAATGCGGCGGCTGGCTCCATGAAGATGGCGCCGCGCACATCTCTACCGCCGGCGGCTCCGAGTTGGGTTGCGTGGTTGGTCACCAGGTCATCGATATACTGCAGCGCTCAGAAGTCATTGCGAACGTCCGCTCGGTTGCGGAGTTCTTCCGCCGCAGGCTTTCGGCACTTATGGCAGCCAACAACGATATTTTCGTTGGCATCCGCCAGCGCGGTGTCATTTTCGGGCTGGAGTTCGATCATCCCGAGGGGGCGGTCGTGGTCTCCCGCGCGCTGTACCAGAACGGTGTGTGGGCAATCTTCTCGTCTCTCGACAAGCGCGTCCTGCAGTTCAAGCCGGGCGTACTCCTCGATGCTGCGACCTGTCAGGAAATCGTAGACCGCATGGAGGCGGCGATGCCTCGCGCACGCGAACTGCTGCGCAAAGCACGGCGGGTGGTCTAAACGATGGGTGCGCAGATGCACAGTCGAGAAGATGCGCCTCGCCTGGTCGTACCCGATCAGGCTCGGGCGATCGCGGCGATGAAGATCGAACGTGCCGGCTGGGCAGTTCGCGCATTCGCCCGTTTTGATCGGGCAGCAGTAATGAAAGTCTCGCGAGCCGTTGCAGAGGCCGCATTCTCCCAAGCGCAGCACTACGCGGCATGGGCGGTTCGTGAGACGGGGATGGGCGTCGTCGAGCACAAGAAGCTCAAGAACGAACTCTCCTCTCGCGCTCTGGTCGATTTTTACGAGAACACGGATCTCGTGAATCCGCGGGTGGATGAAGCCCGCAAGATGGTCGAAATTCCGAAGCCGGCCGGGATCGTCCTGGCGCTGACCCCTGCGACCAACCCCGTATCCACGCTCTATTACAAAACGATCATTGCACTGCTGGGCCGCAACGCCATCGTGTTCAGCCCTCATCCGCTTGCGCGCAACTGCTGC
>JAJYYI010000028.1 GCA_021801125.1 Deltaproteobacteria bacterium
GCGCACTTGCCCCAGTTCCTGAACCCACTGCGAGGACCGGTTTTTCGAGAAGTCGAGCCGCAACTCCTTGGCGCGGTCGATCAGTTGCCGCAAAACCAGCTTGGGGTCGCCCACGATCGGCAGATCGGCCTCGACCTGCCATCCGAGACGCGTCGGCACCGAGTCCACCTGGATATATTTGGCGTTGTCGCTCCAGGTCGGCGGCTGGCCGAAGTGTTCGCCGCTCCAGAAGCGGAAGCCGAGCGCAAGAACCACGTCGGCGCGCCCAGTGAAAGGCTTTTTGAACGCCCCGCGGACCGCCAGCGGATGCTCCTCGCTGACCGAGCCCTGGCCCGCCCGCCGGGTATAGACGGGGATGCCTGTGAGTTCGACAAACTCCGTCAGCTCCGGCCCAGCCTGGGACCAGAACAGTCCGTCTCCGCCGGCGATAAGCGGGCGCTCCGCGCCCTTGAGCAATTCAAGCGCGCGATCGATCCGCGCCGGATCGCCCTGCGCGCGGAGATCGCCGACGGTCAAACGGCTGGCGCCTTTGCGTTGCCTGCTTTCGTCGTCCTGATGGTAGAGGATGTTCTGCGGTATCTCGACCAGCGCCACGCCCTGCGGCGGCGCGATCGCTTCGCGGAAAGCCGAGCGAAGATCGAACTCTATCGACGTCCAGTCGGTGACGCGCTTGGTGAACTTGGAGAAACTCTTAACAACCTCGGAGCCGTACGCCTCTTGGAAGGAGCCCAGATGGTCCTCGGTATTGGGATGCTGGCCGGAGATACAGACCACGGCGCTGCCGGTCAGCCCGGCAACGCAAAGACCAGTGACCGCGTTCGTCAGGCCGCAACCAGCCGTTACCAGACATACTCCGGGCTGCCCGGTCAGGCGCGCATACGCGTCAGCCGCGTAGGCCGCGGCCTGCTCATGGCGCACGTGGATCATTTTGATGCCGTTGCTGCGCAAATGCGCTAGAATCGGGAACAAATGCCCGCCGTTGACGGTAAAACAATATTTCACCTCGTTCTCGCGCATAACGCGAGCGCTCAAAAGACCGCCGTCAACCTTCGGCATTGATGCTTTGGACCTCCCCGTTGGCCGCGTAGCGGGATCCGGCTACGTCGATGAATACGATCCTGGCACATTTTTCCTTACGGAGTAAATCTGGCGCGATCGATGTAAGGGGTTTCGGGCGAGCGATTCAGTCAGGCTGCGGCTTAAGCAAGCGCGCATGCGAGTCGTTCATA
Organism: Deltaproteobacteria bacterium; assembly: GCA_021801125.1. Lineage (GTDB taxonomy): Bacteria > Desulfobacterota > Binatia > Binatales > Binataceae > JAJYYI01. The sequence continues at coordinate 1,230 of JAJYYI010000028.1, forward strand.
AATGACGGACCGAGCTTGCTAGGATTACCGAAGCTGGGATATTCTCGCCGCTGCGAGTTTATCTCTGCTCGCGCGTTTGTGGTTTTAGGGCTCGACGCGAGTATGGCCAGCGTAAGCGCCGAATGATACGCGTGATTGCGGGCCAAGCGGGTGGACGCTACTTGAAGAGCCCGCGGGGGCTTGCGACGCGCCCTACTGCGTCGCGGGTCAGAGAGTCTATTTTTTCGCGCCTGGCCGCGCGAATCGAGTTTGGGGGCCGTTCGGTCCTGGATCTTTTCGCCGGCTCCGGCGCCCTGGGGATTGAGGCGCTTTCGCGCGGCGCCGAGCGCGCAACCTTCGTTGATTCGAGCCGCGCCGCGGCCCGGGTTATCGCGGAGAATCTGCGAACGCTCGACCTGTCTCATCGTGCTCGGGTAATGTGCCTTGACGTGTTCAGCGCGATGGCGCGGGTGAGAGAGCGTCGCGAAACGTTTGACCTAGTCTTTATGGATGCGCCGTACGGCAAAGAGCTGACCGAACGGACGTTACAACGTCTGATCGAGCTGAAGTTGTTAGCCTCGGACGCTTGGCTCGCGGTCGAACTCTCCTCGCGGGAAGCCACACCGGCGCTCTCGCCGATCGGCAAGTTCCTCGAGAGCACCATCGGCGACCATCGCATCGCACTTTACTGCTTCGGCCCAAGCGACGAGGCCTTGGCCGCAGCCCAGCGGTGACCCATGCAGCGCACCAACGCGGGCGGTAAGACCATAGCCGTTTATCCAGGAACCTTCGACCCTATTCATTTCGGCCACATCGACATCGTGCGGCGCGCCGCGAACATCTTCGACGAGGTGATCATCGCGATCGCGTATAATCCCCATAAGGATCCCGCACTGTTCACGGTTGAGGAACGAGTCGAGATGGCGCGCGAGTCGATCGCGCCTCTGGGAGATCGGGCGCGCGTGGACAAGTTTTCCGGGCTTTCGGTGAGTTATGCCGAGCGGGTCGGAGCATGCGTGATCATCCGCAGCCTGCGGGCCGTCACGGACTTCGAATACGAATTTCAGATGACCCAGATGAACAAGTACATCCGGCCGTCGATCGAAACCGTGTTCCTCTTCGCCAGCCCCGCGCTCTTTTTCTCCGCTTCCCGCTTGATTAAGGAAGTTGCCAGCTACGGCGAGCGGTTGCCCGACCTGGTGCCGGCGCCGGTGATGGAACGGTTGCGGCGCAAGCTCAATCTTAAGTAAAGCTTTCTCGGACGCGCAGCGGCACCAAATCAAAACTAAAACGGCCGGCTGCGAGAGCTCGGAGCACCCGGGCTCGCAAAGGCAATACAACATGGCGCTGAGACTTAATCGGCGAGTGGCTGCGATCAAACCGTCCGCGACGATGGCCGCGGAGGCGCGCGCAATCGAGCTGCGCCTGCAGGGTGTGGACATCATCTCCCTGGCTGCCGGCGAACCCGACTTCGACACGCCGGAGCGAATAAAGAACGCCGCGCGGCGCGCGCTTGAAGCCGGAATGACGAAGTACACGCCCACTAGCGGTACGCGTCAGATCAAGGAAGCGATCCAGTCCAAGCTCAAGTCCGAGAACAATCTCGAATACGACTTGACGGAAATCGTGGCGTCGGCGGGAGGCAAGCAGGCGGCCGCTAATGTGATCGGCACACTCTTCGACGAAGGCGACGAGGTCATAATTCCCACCCCGGCCTGGGTAAGTTACTCCGCGATGGTGGCGTTGTCGGGAGCCACGCCGAAGCTTGCGGCGACCCGCGAAGAGGACGGGTTCCTGCTGAGCGCCGAGGGCTTGCGCCGCGCGCTCACGCCCAAGACTCGGGGAATCATTATCAACTCGCCGAGCAACCCGACCGGCGCCGTCTACGACGCCGACCAGCTGCGCGCACTGTCCGAGGTGGTATTAGAGGCCGGACTGTGGCTCATCTCGGACGACGTGTACGAGCATATGGTTTACGACGGCGTCGCCCCCCACCCCATCGCGGCGAACCCGCGCCTTAAGGAGCAGGGAATCATCGTCAACTCCTTGTCCAAGACCTACGCGATGACGGGCTGGAGGATCGGCTTCGCTGCAGGGCCACGCGAGCTGATGAACGCGATGGCGCGCCTGCAGGGACAAAACAGCGGAAACCCGAGCTCGATCAGCCAGGCTGCAGCCGTCGAGGCTCTGACCGGCCCCAAGGACGAGCTGGTCACGATGATGGAGGAGTTTCGCGCCCGACGCAGCTTTGTCGTCGAGCGTGTACGCAGCCTTCCTGGCTTCGCGTTGGCGCAAATGCCGAAGGGAAGTTTTTATGTGTTCCCCAAAGTAAGCGCGCTGTTCGGGCTCAAGTGGAAGGGAGGCGTTTTGCAAAGCGGCGACGACGTCGCCGACCTTTTGCTGAGCGAGGCGCGCGTCGCGCTGGTCGGAGGCATCGACTTCGGCTTCCCTGAATACGTGAGAATCTCCTATGCCAACTCGATGGCGAACCTCAAAGCCGCATTCGACCGCATCGAAAGCGCGTTGCGAGCCCTCGGCGCAAGGTAACCAGCGCCGCGGGCGGCAAAGCCAATCTCAAGGCGGCAGACCGGCCAGCGCCCCGACAGAACCTGCCTGTGCAAAGCCGGCGTAACCCCGCAGCCGCGCGGCGAGGTTACCAAGCGGATCGTTCGGCTGACCGCGCGTGATTGCCGAGCAACACGGCGGGGAGCATGGTCAGTTCTTTGACCGGGGCGGACACGCCGGCACGGGGATGCGGCCGGTTCGCAGGAACTCGCGATAATCGGCTACCACCTGCGCATGGTCGAAGGCGAGCGGGCTAGGCAAATCTTCGAGGGAGTACAGTGCGGCGTTGCCGGCGTCGTCGCCGGCCTTTGGAGCGCCTTGCGCACGCCCAACGTAAACCACAGTGACGGTATGCCCGCGGGGGTCGCGGTCTGGTCGAGAATAGACGCCCAACAGCGCGGTTAGCTCGACCGCAAGCGAGGTCTCTTCGAAGGCTTCGCGCACCGCCGTCTCTTCGACTGGCTCGCCGACCTCAACGAACCCGCCCGGCAGCGCCCAGCCGAAGGGAAAGTTCTTGCGCTCGATAAGTACGATGCGGCGGTCGACCTCGATTATCACGTCGGCCGCCAAGGATGGACACTTCGGAATTCCCATTGCCCCAGCATACACCGCGCCACCCACGGTGCGGCAAGGCGCAGACCCGCAACGCCCGACCGTGGTCGAAGCGAGCCGTCATTTGGTGCTGACGGCGCGAAGTTAAGCGAGTATACTGGTGTAATGAGCCCCCTTCGAGAGACATTGCGGCACGTGACACTAACTTTCGCCGGCAGTCTCATAGTCCTCGGTCTAATGCTCGCCGGATGCAGCCCGGCAAGTCGCATGGCGATGGCCTGCCCGGGAGCCATCAATGGTGCTTCCCCCGCCTGCAAAGCATGGGCTAACCGAACATTGCAAAGTGAAAGCTCAACTCCCGCCGAACGCGAACAAGCTGAGAATTACCTGAAAGAGGCGACGGTTAAGGCGACGCCTCCGATGCCGTTCTCGCAGGCGCAAATCCGGCAGCTCACCAACGACACAGGTCCGCTATGGACCGGTGTGACCGGGTCGCAAAACCCGAACCTTTGCAGCGATTTAGGCGGGGGACACAATTACTGCTTCTAGCGCGGCCAGGGCCGCGGCGTCCGTCCGTATGCGACGCCGGCTGGCAAAGCACGCCGGGGCTGTCAGCGCCAATTCTCGGGGCCTGATTCTTCCCGACCGAACGGTGCGTCCAACGGTCGGCTAGGTCGAACCGTCGCGTTCAGAGGGGCGCGGCCAAATCGGCCGGCTTTTCAGCGACCCGATTCTGCCGACCGCCCGTCCCATCGGGTCCTCGCCGTAGCGCATCAACCTCGCGACTGAGCGCTAAGTAAAGCCGAAAGCTTTGCCTTGATGGCATTTCTCAGTAAGACTTCCGTAAGCAGACACGGCAAGGTTCGCGAACTGCCCAGGGGTCGCAAAGGCGTCTTCGCGGTCGATTTCTTGCTTTAACGAGTTATAAACCCAGGAAAAGTCTGTCAAACTCTTGATAAGGCGATTTCATGGAATAAAGTGAGGTTGTCGATGGCGTTTAAGTACATCAAAGTTCCGCCCGAAGGCGAGAAGATCACGCTCAACTCCGACGGCACTCTGACCGTGCCGGAACGGGCAATCATCCCTTTTATCGAAGGGGACGGCACCGGCCCGGATATTTGGCGAGCCGCCTGCCACGTATTCGACGCAGCGGTCGAAAAGGCGTACGGCGGCAAGCGCAAGCTTGCCTGGATGGAGGTTTATGCAGGCGAAAAGGCGCATGCTCTGTTCGGCTCATGGTTGCCGGATGAGACCGTCGAAGCGTTTCGCGAATACCTGGTGGGAATTAAAGGCCCCCTGACCACGCCAGTCGGCGGCGGAATCCGTTCGCTCAACGTGGCGCTGCGCCAAATCCTCGACTTGTACGTGTGCCTGCGCCCGGTGCGCTATTTTCCCGGAGTGCCGAGCCCGGTCAAAAAACCGGAGCTGGTTGACGTTGTGATCTTCAGGGAGAACACCGAAGACATCTATGTCGGCATCGAGTGGCCGGCAGAGTCTCCCGAAGCGCGCAAGATAATCGAGTTCCTCGACCGCGAGATGGGCGCGCGCGGCAAGATTCGCTTCCCCAAGACCTCGGCGATCGGCATCAAGCCCGTGTCGAAAGAAGGCTCGGAGCGTTTGATTCGCGCGGCATTGGACTATGCGGTCCGGCGCGAACGCAAGAGCGTAACCCTGGTTCACAAGGGCAACATCATGAAGTTCACCGAGGGAGCCTTTCGCGACTGGGGATACGACCTGGTGCGCCGCGAGTACAAAGGTCGCGCGGTCGCGTGGCCGGACTGCAACGGTCAGGCGCCGGAGGGTCAGGTTCTCGTCAAAGATGCGATCGCGGACATTACCTTGCAGCAAGTGTTAACCCGCCCCACCGACTTTGACGTAATCGCCACGTGCAACCTCAACGGCGATTATCTTTCCGACGCGATAGCGGCTCAGGTCGGTGGCATCGGCATCGCCCCCGGCGCGAACATCAATTACACCACCGGACATGGCGTGTTCGAGGCGACGCATGGGACGGCGCCGAAGTACGCCAATCAAGACGTCGTCAACCCTGGCTCGGTCATTTTGTCGGGCGTTCTGATGCTGGAGCATCTGGGATGGCAGGAGGCGGCGGACTTGATCGTACGCGGCCTTGAGCGAACGATCGCGAACAAGACCGTCACCTACGATTTCGAGCGCCTGATGACCGGCGCGAAGCTGCTAAAGTGCTCGGAGTTCGGCAGAGCGATCGTGGACAACATGTGATCGCATGGCGTCGGACGCGGGCCGGCCAGCGCGAGCCGAACATCGGGCAATTGCCGCCTGTTTCCGTCGCATTATAAGATTCGGCCTGGGGGCGAAGAGAAGATTCGGAGTTTGACTCATGGCAAGAAAGAAAATCGCGTTTATCGGCGCTGGCAACGTGGGAGCAACCTGCGCTCATCTATGCTTCCTGCGCGAACTTGGGGACATCTTCCTTTACGACGTGATCGACGGTTTGCCGCAGGGCAAGGCGCTCGACATGTTGGAGTCAGGGCCGGTGATGGGAGTGGATCTGCGGGTCAGCGGGTCCACCGACATCCGCGACATCGAGGGGGCGAGCTGCTGCGTGGTAACCGCTGGAATGCCGCGCAAGCCTGGCATGAGCCGGGACGATCTTCTCAAGATCAACGCCGGCGTGATGAGCACCGTGGGACGCGCGATAAAGCAGCTGTGCCCCAGCGCTTTTGTTATCGTGGTCACCAATCCTCTGGACGCTATGGTCACTCAGGTCAAGCGCGAGACGGGCTTTCCCAAGAATCAGGTGGTTGGTCAGGCGGGCGTGCTCGACTCCGCCCGCTATCGAACCTTTCTCGCGACGGAGCTGGGAGTTTCCGTCGAGAGCGTGTCCGCCGCCGTGCTCGGCGGGCATGGCGACGACATGGTGCCCATACGCAGCCATACCACCGTTGGCGGCGTTCCCGTCGAGCGACTGATCGCTCCGCAGCGTCTCGAGCAGATTGAGCAACGCACACGGCAAGGCGGCGGCGAGATCGTAAATCTGATGAAGACCTCGGCCTACTATGCGCCTGCGGCCGCGATCTTCCGCATGGTGGAGGCCTACTTGCTCGACCGCAAGGAGATTTTGCCGTGCGCGGCCTACCTGGAAGGCGAGTACGGCGTGCGCGACTGCTACGCCGGGGTGCCGGCGGTAATTGGCGCGGGCGGGCTCGAGAAGGTGATCGAGATAGAACTCACCGAAGCCGAAAAGGCCGCCTTCGCCCTGTCGGTCAGCCACGTGCGCGAACTGGTTGCCGCGATGGATAAGGTGCTCTAGTTCGAGCCGAAACCATCGTGGCCTTTAACGCAACGCAAATTCACGGATCCGCGGGATGAGCTTTGTCCGGGCCCGAGGTGCGCGCGGACGACGCGGCCGAAACCAGTCCAGTGGGCTTGCAGGAGACCCGATTGTCTCGCGATGCGTGTCAAGGGTTCTAACATAGTCGGCAAACCATGAATGTTCACGAGTTTCAAGCTAAAGCGATCCTAGCAAAATACGGCGCGCCGGTTCCGAAGGGACAAGTCGCAACCTCGCCCGAAGCAACCGCAGCGGCCTTTCGAGCGCTTGGCGAAGCCAGGGCGGTCGTCAAGGCGCAGATTCACGCGGGTGGACGCGGAAAGGCCGGGGGCGTGAAGCTCGTGAGCAGCGCGCAACAGGCGCAGGACTTCGCGGCTTCCATTCTGGGAAAACCCTTGGTGACCCATCAAACCGGCCCTGAAGGCCGGGTGGTAAGGCGCGTTTATGTCGAGGCGGCGAGCGAGGTCGCCCGTGAGCTTTACCTAGCGATGCTGGTGGACCGAAGCTCGGAGGGCGTGGCGATTATCGCGAGCGCGGCCGGCGGGATGGACATCGAAGAAGTCGCCGCAAAGACGCCGGACAAGATACTTAGCGAGCCGATCGACGTCGCGATCGGCGTTGCCGGCTTTCAAAGCCGCCGGCTGGCTTTGGCGCTCGACCTCGCAGGCAAAACAGCCGCTGAATTCGGCACGTTGCTGACCACGCTCTACCGCGCCTTTATGGAAACCGACGCTTCGTTGATCGAAATCAACCCATTGGTTATCACGGCCGACGGGTCCGTCGTATGTCTCGACGCGAAGATGGGCTTCGATGACAACGCGTTGTTCCGCCATCCGGAGATTCGCGAGCTGCGCGACCCGGGCGAGGAAGACCCGAGCGAATCGGAGGCTGCCAAGTTCAACCTGAGCTACGTCCAGTTGGACGGCAACATCGGATGCATGGTGAACGGGGCCGGCCTGGCGATGGCGACCATGGACATAATCAAGTTCCATGGCGCGGAGCCGGCAAACTTTCTTGATATCGGAGGGGGAGCGGACGCGGAAAAAGTAGCGGCTGCATTCCGAATCCTGCTCGCCGACCCGCGCGTCAAAGGGGTCTTGATCAACATCTTTGGCGGCATCATGCGCTGCGACGTACTGGCTCAGGGGGTCGTTGAGGCGGCCAGGCAGGTTAAGCTCAACGCACCGCTGGTCGTGCGCATGGAGGGCACGAACGTTGAACAGGGCCGTGAGATCCTCAAATCCTCGGGGCTGAAGATAACCGCGGCGAGCGACATGGCGGACGCCGCGCAACGCATTGTCGCGTTAATCGGAAAGTAAGGCATCGGCGATGAGCATTCTGGTCAACCACAACACGCGCGTCATCACGCAGGGCATAACCGGCGCCACCGGACGCTTCCACACGCTGGCGTGCAAGCAATACGGCACGCAGATGGTAGCGGGCGTGGTTCCTGGCAAGGGCGGAACCGATTTCGAAGGTATCCCGATCTTCGACACCGTGGAACGGGCAAAGCGAGAAACCGATGCCAACGCGACTATAATCTACGTGCCGCCCGCTTTCGCCGCTGACGCGATCATGGAGGCGACCGCGGCCGGTGTGGAACTTATCGTCTGCATCACCGACGGTATCCCCACCCTCGACATGGTGAAGGCCAAGCGCTTCATGCGCGGAAAACCAGTCAGGCTGCTTGGCCCCAACTGCCCAGGAATTATCACGCCCGGCGAGTGCAAGATCGGAATCATGCCCGGACACATCTATCGACCGGGCGCGGTGGGCGTCATCTCGCGCTCCGGCACGTTGACCTACGAGTCGGTCAACCAGCTAACCCTCGCGGGAATCGGTCAGTCGACATGCGTGGGCGTCGGCGGCGACCCGATTATCGGTATTAACACGCTCGACGCATTGAAGCTCTTCAATGAAGATCCGCAGACCGAGGCGGTGGTGCTTATCGGAGAGATCGGAGGCAGCGCCGAGGAAGAGGCCGCGGCTTACATCAAGCAGCACTTCCGCAAGCCCGTGGTATGTTATATTGCCGGTCAGACCGCTCCCAAGGGACGGCGGATGGGTCACGCCGGCGCGATCATCGCCGGCGGACGCGGCGGAGCCGAGGAAAAGATCGCTGCGCTCAGAGCTGCCGGCGCGAAGGTTGCCATGAGCCCGGCCCATATCGGCTCAACAATGAAGGCGGTGTTGGCCGGACAAAACTAGAGAGAGGCTCGTGCCGGCGGGGGCAGTCTTAGACTGAGACATCCGGGACCGAAGCTCATTCACGGCCGAAGATTTCTGCGCCGGCACCGAACCAGAATGAATTAGGCAATCGCCGCTCCAGGAGCGGCTTGATTTTAGACGAGACGATGGGAGATCTCTTGCTCGAACGAACGTTAGCGATCATCAAGCCCGACGCGGTTAAGCGCCACCTGACCGGCGAGATTCTGCGTCAGATTGAAAACACCGGATTCACCCTGCGGGGGCTTAAGATGCTCCATCTGACACGCGTTCAGGCTGAGCATTTCTACGAGGTGCATAAAGCGCGGCCGTTCTTCGGCTCGCTCTGCCAGTACATGTCTTCGGGGCCGGTGGTCGTGGCGATGCTGGAAGGAGAACGGGCGATCGAGCGATGGCGCGAACTGATGGGCGCCACCGACCCGGCGAAGGCGGCAGCCGGCACGCTTAGAAAGCAGTTCGGCACTGACATCGAGCAGAACGCGGTGCATGGCTCAGACGGTCCCGAAACAGCCGCGCGCGAGCTCGGATTTTTCTTCAGCGGCCTGGAACTCGCTGGATAACCCCATTCTCTTAGCAGTTTCTTGGCAGCGAAAAGAGCGCTTCAGGGGCCGTGCACGCAGTCGGACGTCTCGTGCTCCGGGTTGCGGTCTATCCGGCACCGTTGAGCCCAGGGTAAGTCTCGTGCGCGGCGCTCCAGACTGGTCTGCCCGCGTGTAGGTCCTGTCAGCCCGCGACGGTAGCGCGCGCCGTTTGGCGCCGCCTCCTGGTTCGCCTCGGCTCGGTACTAACCACGCGTCTTGCGGCCCATGCACCTGGGCCGCAAGACGAACCGCAGCGAGCTGCATGAACGTCCGCCTGACGGGCGGGCTTATTGCTGTACCAGACCGCTCAGCGCTTCGGCGTGGCGATTGACCAGGGCGTCGCAACGCTGCAAAAGCTCGGGGTTGTCGCAGTAGCGCTCTATCATGTAGCTCAAGTTGCCCAGGTCGTGAACCAGCAAGCGCTGGAAGCGCGCGTACTCGCCCCCTTGTTTGACGGACCTAAGCAGGCTGCCGACGACATCCTCTAATTCGGATTCTTCGATCTCAAGCGCGATTTCGAGCGCGCGTTGAATCGAAAGCGCGGCTTTGCTCTCGTTGGCCGCCTTCTCCAGCAACTTGCGCGAGCGCGTAACGGCGGATTGGTCAAAGACGGAAGGGTCTACGCGGTCGGAGACGCCGCGCAACTGCAGCATCGTCTCGACCAGCTCAAGGGCACCCACATGGCGCGCTTCGTCGCGGGCCATTTCGAACCAAAACTCGCTCATTTTGCGATCGCTGGCAAAGCACTCCGAAAAGCGGGCGTACAGCGCCATCGTCTGACGCTCCAACGCCACCGTTTCCCTGAGCGCATCGATCACTGTGTGCATAAGACCTTCCTGTCGGCGCCCAACCAGGGCGCAGTGTCCTTGACGGCGTTGGCGCGAGGACGAAGACCACTGTCCGCCGGTTTATTTCGCGCGGCTTGTCGCACCGTCGCGATTTCTCAGCTCGCACCTCCACAGGCAGCGTTTCGCGTTGTCGTGCCGAACTTCCCGCCTCTTATGACAAACCTATGGCTCAGCGCGGCGTACTCAACGTTCCCGTTTTTGGCTTCCGTCCACTCCGCCCATCCAGATGGTCTTCCTGCCCAAGATAATTGTAACGCTGCTAGCGCGCAATTTCGCTTGCTCGGGTTTCGCGGATCACCGTGACCCGCACCTGCCCTGGGTACGTCATTTCGTTCTCGATTCTGCGTGCCACCTCGCGAGCAAGCACTAGACTTTCGTCGTCGGACACCTTGCCCGGCTCGACAATGATCCGCAACTCGCGTCCGGCTTGCATCGCGAAGCATTTCTCCACTCCGGAGAACGATTTCGCGATCTGTTCTAGTTCCTCGACGCGCTTGACGTAGTTTTCAATCGTTTCCCGCCGCGCCCCGGGTCTTGCTGCGGAGAGGGCGTCGGCGGCGTCAACCAGCGGAGCCAGAATCGTCTCGGCTTTGACCTCTTCGTGGTGCGCGGCGATCTCATTGACAATCTTAGCAGATTCCCCGAAGTTCCGGGCCATTTCTTCTCCGATAAGCGCGTGAGAGCCTTCAACCTCGTGAGTCAAGGCCTTGCCGATATCGTGCAACAAGGCGGCGCGGCGGGCTTGCCGCTCGTTCAGCCCCAGCTCGGCCGCCATCGCACCGCAAATAAACGCGGTCTCGACTGAATGCGCCAGCGCGTTCTGCCCGTAACTGTAGCGGTACTTGAGCATTCCCAGAAGCTTGACCAGCTCGGCGTGAACGCCGTGAATGCCAAGCTCGATCAGCGCACGCTGGCCGGCCTCCCGCACCGCAGCTTCGACGTCCTGTTCGGCTTTCCGCACGACCTCCTCGATCCGCCCTGGATGGATTCGACCGTCAGAGATAAGGCGTTCGAGTGCCACCCGCGCGATTTCCCGCCGTATCGGGTTGTGGCATGAAATTACGACCGTCTCCGGGGTGTCATCGACGATGATATCGACACCGGTTGCGGCCTCAATAGCGCGAATATTACGTCCCTCGCGCCCGATTATCCGCCCTTTCATGTCATCCGAGGGCAAAGAGAGCGAGGAAACTGTACGCTCCGCCACAAAGTCGCCAGCCAGGCGCTCGATCGCGATCGCGACCACCCGTTTAGCGCGCCGGTCGGCTTCCTCGCGCGCCTCCTCTTCAATTACGCGGATATGCTTGGCGGCGTCGTGGCGCGCTTGCTCGATCATCTCGTCCATTAGCACGCGCCTGGCTTCGTGAGCAGTGAGGCCGGCTATCGATTCAAGGCGCCGTTGAGCTTCTTCGATCAACCTTTGTCGCTCTTGATTTTTCTCCTCCAAGATCACCTCGCGTTCGCGCAGGTAATGCTCGCGCTGGCCGATTTCGGACTCGCGCCGTTCAAACGTTTCGACGCGTTTCTCCAGCGCGGTTTCCCGCTCATGAAGCTTGCGTTCGAAGTTAGTAAACTCGCGCTTAAGCTCTCGAATTTCATGTTCAGCTTCTTCTCGGGCCTCAGCGAGCACCTCCTTAGCCTTTATTTCCGCTTCCTTTATCGTCAGTTCGCTTCTGGTTTCAGCCTCCCTCAGGAGTGTTTCAGCCCTCAGCCGCGCATTCTCGAGCGCGGCCTGCCCTTTACGACTTCGAATCCGTGACCCAACCCAAACCGCTCCACCCCCAACTACGCAGCCTATTAAAAGTGCAAACAACCATTGCACGTAGATGCACCTCCTCCGTGTGCTTCAGCTCATCAGTCACCTTCGACGCGGGTCCGCCGAACGACATCGATGAACCGAAAATTCTGTGGCGACCAGATCCGTTCGCCGATCGCCCGGACCTTCCGGCAGATGGTCCACAAGCTGAAACGAGTAGGCCAACCCGATGCTCACCACGTTTGAACTCAGCTCTGCTAGCAAACGGTCATAGAACCCGGCGCCGCGTCCAAGTCTCTGGCCTCCGGTTGCGAAGGCGACACCGGGCACGCAAATTAACCCATCACTTAACTTGTCCAATTCCGTCAGTTCGCGGCCCTCCGGCTCCAGAAGTCCAAAGGCGCCTGGCTTTAGCGCTGCTACATCAGTGACAGCGACCAGGGAAAGCCGATTTAGCGAGGAATCAACGCGTGGAAAGTAGACCGTCTTGGCGGCGGCGAGCGCGGCATTAAAGAGCCGGTCCGTGCGCACCTCGCCGTTTTGGGCGGCGTAAAGAGCCACTGCCGGAGCGTTATGGAAGCATTCCAGCGCTAACACGCGCTGTTGCACGCAATCCGACAGTGCGCGCGCGCGACTTTCGGACAGACCGGCGCGTGTCTCTTTGAGGATTTTTCTGAGCCGTTGTTTTTCGTCCGCCATAGGCCTACCTATGGCGGGGACAGGCGCTTTGACTTCAGGGGCTAGCCGGGCGACTGAGCCGGCCGCTGAACGCGGCAGCCAAGATGAAATCCGCCACCCGGTGAAAGGGGCTTTCGGCCCAACCTTTCGCAGCCTTTATTCCGTCGGTTCCCATGACAAACCGTAAGCACGCGTACGATAATCAGCGGTTAGCCACCGCCCTGACACCCGATTCGCCTGCACCGCGCCACTCTCGCCCTCGCCGAAATACGGGTGCGCCTTTCACAGCGGGCGCATCGCGGGCATCCGCCGCCGGTTCACTCGAAGGTCCCTAATAAGGTGGCAACCTTACGGTTTAGAACCTCGATTCGCTCCACTAGTTTCTGATGTTCCTGCTTGAGCTTCTCCAGTTCGTCGGCGAGGTTCAAAGCCACCGCAATAGCGGCGCTCATTGAAACAACCGTGCGACCATTTGCCAGCACCTGTCGTAGTCGCTTGTCCACACCCTCCGCCAGCGCTTTGACCCATTCTTCGTCGGCTTCGCTGGCGACGGTGAGCGTCTGGCCCATGATCTGAACGGCGACGTGCCTCATTGGATCTTCAGCTTAGGTCCAAATGATCGAAACGCGAGAGCAACTTATCGATCCGACTTTTAACCTCGCTATGAGCATTCTCCTGCTGATGCAACTGCGTCTCTAGCCGCTTGATCTGGGCTGCGGCGTCACGCAGTTGTTCGGCCATCTGGTCCTTCTCTCGTTGAAGCCGATCTAGGCGGCCGAGCAGCAGTTCAATCCGTTGAGCTAGCTGTTCAAGATTATCGATGTCTGTGGTCATCGCAAAAACGTTCCTGATTTTACCTTATTTTCGCGTTGATGAAATCAAGCCTGATAGGCGCCAACCATCAGTGGCTCGCTCTTCGCCTCATTTTCAAACATTCCTTCGATAAAGTCTCTTTCATCGAAGGGGCGCAAATCTTCCAACCCCTCGCCCACTCCAACAAACCGCACTGCGAGGCCGAGGCGATCGGCTATCGCCAGGACGACCCCGCCCTTTGCGCTGCTATCGAGCTTGGTGAGGACCACTCCGGTCAGGTGGACGGCCTCCGAGAATAACTTGGCTTGGCTAAGCGCGTTTTGTCCCGTAGTTGCGTCAAGGACCATCCAGACTTCTTGAGGGGCGTCAGGGATCTCCCGCCCGATCACCCGGACTATTTTCTTAAGCTCCTCCATCAGATTGACCTTCGTCTGCAAGCGTCCGGCAGTGTCAATCAAAGCCACCGGAACACGGCGGGCCACGGCCGCTTTGACTGTGTCGAAGGCAACTGCGGCCGGATCGCCGCCCGGCCGATGCTTTACCAGATCAACGTCCGCGCGCTTGCACCAGACCTCGAGTTGCTCAATGGCGGCCGCTCTAAACGTATCCGCCGCGCCAACGATCACGCTTCCGCGCTGCGCCTTGAAGTAGGCCGCCAGTTTCGCAACGGTCGTGGTCTTGCCAACCCCATTGACGCCGACGACGACTACAACGAGCGGCGGCTGCGCCGGATTCGCCGGAGGCTTGGCGACGGCCTTTAAGACATTCGCGATCTCTTCTTTGAGGGCCTCTCGCACAGCCTCGGCGCACGCACCTCGTTTGAGCCGCGCGCGAATCGCTTCGATCAGCTTGAGGCTGGTCTCAACGCCGACGTCCGCATCTATCAACACCTCTTCCAGCCCTTCGCAAATCTCCTCGATTTGCTTCGTTCCCGCCAGCACCGAACGCAGGCGCGCGAGAAATCTTTCGCGCGTGCGCCTAAGCGCAAAAGGGATGCGCGATGGCGCGGCGGAAGCATCAGATTTAACCCCGTTGCTGGCAGGCATCGCGGCCGGCGCTGTATCCGGCGCGGCCGGCGTTGGATCCGGCGTGGGTTGCGCTTTATCCGGCGCGGGTTGCGCGATGGCCCCGAGTTCGCCCTTGCTCGCTTCGCCGTCCCTTCCCTCAGCCGGTTTTTCCGGCTTGCGCTCCACAGCGGGTTCTTCCGCGCGCTCTTCAGGTTGATGGGCCAGCCCGTTGGGCGTGTTCTCTTGCCCGCCGACCTGGAGGAGATCCGGCTCTGTGGGAGAAGCGAGCGGTTCAAGCTGCGGCGCTTCCTTCTGAACGGCAACCCGCGGAGACTCGCTTCGAGTCGAGCTTGCGCTCGGCGCCGACGGCTCCTCGTCACTGCGTTCAAGCTCCACTCTCGGAGGTTCAGACGCCCGCTCGAATTCGGCCTCTACTGGCTGAGCGGCCCCGGCCGCTTCGCCCTGCGAGGCGACTGGGCTCGTCGCAGGCGGGACGCCGGCGGGTTCAGCAAGAGGCTCAACTGCGATTGCTCGGTCCGGTTGAGAGGTCGGCGCGGCCTCCTCCTCAACTGAAACCGCGCGTTTTTTTCGCGAGCTCCAGCGGACCAGGATGACGACGACAAGGAGTAAAGCCAGCGCGCCAATCCCCGCCCCCGCAATGACCAGATCGCGTATCTCAACCGGCGTCAACGGCACGTTTGCTGGAAAGCCTTCCCGTGGGTAATCTCGGACCGCGTTTTTTCATTCGCCGACAGCAGATGAACAATATTTTCGCCTGCCCGCGATCGTATAACCGCCGCCCTCCCGAGCTAACGGGTCAACTCTACGATAGCAGCGCTCTTAGGCTAACGAAATGCAACAACCGATTCGCAACGCATAACACCCCGAAAAGAAGCGCGCTGCAAACCGGCAGGCACCCGGTCGGTCCTGGAATTATGGATTTGCCGGGCGCGTGCGCACCGGCAAAAAGGTTTTGCGCAGCGACCGCAGCAAGGTCGTTGGCAGCTTGTCTTGCGCGCCTGTCTTGCACGCGGCCTTTAACGGTCCGGTTTTCGCGATAGGGGTAATTGAAATCAGTGCCGACATTAAGGTTACCCAAACCGATCCCGTTGGCTGCGACTACCTCGTCCAGCACAACTGCAACGCGGACATAGCCGAGGCGCCATTTGGAGCAGCCGGTCCCCACCTAGATCCTAGGGCAAAATTAAAAGAAAAACGGCGACCGGTTTGAGCATGCGTCCTTCGTTTCTGTCCGATACCGCCCAGAGAACGTTTTGCCGAATCTAAGAAATGCCGGATCTATTGGATGCCCGCGTTTTACTTCCGATGCGCCCGTCGTCGGGCTATTTCATTGAGGGCTTTTCGCTTCGGCGCTTACAATTGGAACTGCGTTAAGGCTGTCAATACGTGCACAGCGCGAAAAGTGGGGAGCGGCAAAGCGAGGTTCGATTTGACCGAGAACTTCGTTAAGGCGATGATTGTCGAGGGATTACGCGTCGCCGCAACCGAGCGCTACGACGCGCTACCTAGCCTGCGAGCGGCGCCACCTTGCGCCGTTTGATGGTTAAGCGATTACGATTTCCGAAGGCCTTTCGCGCTCGTTCGAAAGGCGCCAAGCGCGGACGGCTCCGGCCCCGCGTCTGCACTCACGGTCGAATGAGACCTGAACCCCAAGCGCGGCTGCGAGCGCGCACAGGCAGGGCACAGGCCCCGGAAGACCATCTGAACATCGCTGACCGCGAAGCCGTACTGCTGGTCGTGCGGCAGAGAAACATCACCGAGCGGAACCACGTCGCGAACCGTCCCGCAACGATCGCAGACCAGGTGCTGATGGGGCTTGGCGACGTTGGGGTCGTAGCGGCGAGGTCCAGAGTCAAGCGTGATTTCAGCGATCTCACCGAGCGCGTGCAACTGGTTGAGCGTGTTGTAGACGGTGGCGCGGCTTAACTCAGGCAGGCGCGCCACGGCACGCTCGAACACTTCGTCAGCGGTGAGGTGAACGTGCGCTCCCTCCAGCGCCTCAGCGATCACTCGGCGTTGTGCCGTCAAACGCAGGCCGCGCCGCCGCAGCCGCTCCAACAATGACGCGACCCGCACCAACTGATTCTTATACGGCCTGCTCAAAGTGTTCACCACGCCGAGGCTGCCGTTTCCTGCGCCATCGTAGCAGAATTGAGCCTTGACTAAAAGGACTCTTTCTTTAAAATGAATCTAAACAAGCACAGCGTCCAAAAAGGGCGGAACGGAGTGTGGCCCCCATAATGAAAGGCAAGAGAATGCTGGTCGGGCGGAGGGGGCGTCGGTCGGCGACGATCAGAACTCTCTAGCCGCGCGTGCGAGCGGCCGCTGCCGACGCAGGGACCGGCATTTGTCGGAAAAGCACGACAATTCGAACAGGGAGCGGGTTGCGGTGCGCGGTCCGTCCCGTGCGCTGCGAAGTTTGCAAAGCATTGCGAGTCACCGGCGAATTACAGACGTTAGGCTATAGGCAAGGACTTACAGCCCGAAGCGCAGACTGAACGCCTTTTTCGCTCCTTCACGGCCGCCTGGCGCGACGCCCCGGCTTCGCGCTTAGGGCCTACATGGGGAAAGGTATCTGCAAGCGGGGCAGCAACAACTTGCGGGGTCATGACAGTTCCATGCGGAACCACCCAACGGATAGGTAAGCGAAGTATCGGAGGAAAATATGAGCGAACATGTTGAAGAAAGTACGGGCAAGTGCCCGGTCGCGCACGGACCAACGCGCGTCGGAGGGCCGTCGAACAGGGACTGGTGGCCGAACCAGCTAAACCTTAGGATTCTCCGCCAGAACTCCTCCTTGTCCGACCCGATGGGCGAGGACTTCAACTACGCCGAGGAGTTCAAGAAGCTCGACTTCAAAGCGCTGAAGAAGGACCTCCACGCGCTGATGACGGACAGCCAGGACTGGTGGCCGGCGGATTTCGGCCACTACGGGGGACTCTTCATTCGCATGGCGTGGCACGCGGCGGGCACCTACCGGATCGGCGACGGCCGCGGCGGCGCCGGCACGGGCCAACAGCGCTTCGCGCCACTCAACTCATGGCCGGACAATGCGAACCTCGACAAGGCGCGCCGACTGCTTTGGCCGATTAAGCAGAAGTACGGCCGCAAGATCTCCTGGGCCGACCTCCTCATCCTCGCCGGCAACGTCGCCCTGGAGTCAATGGGTTTCAAGACCTTCGGCTTCGCCGCCGGGCGCGCAGACGTCTGGGAGCCTGACGAGACTTACTGGGGGCCTGAGCGCACATGGCTGGGCGATGACCGCTACCAAAGGCCCGGAGAGTGGGAACATCCTTTAGGCGCGGTTCAGATGGGCCTGATTTACGTCAACCCGGAAGGGCCCCAAGGAAAGCCGGATCCACTCGCCGCGGCAAAGGATATCCGGGAGACGTTCCGCCGCATGGCGATGAACGACGAGGAGACCGTCGCGCTCATTGCCGGCGGACACACCTTCGGCAAGACCCATGGCGCGGGCGACCCGAAGCTGGTCGGCCCGGAACCCGAGGCGGCACCGATCGAACAGATGGGCCTCGGCTGGAAAAGCAAGTTCGGCACCGGCAAGGGCAACGACGCAATCACGGGCGGTCCGGAAGTTATCTGGACCAAGACGCCCACGAAGTGGAGCAACAACTTCTTCGAGAACCTGTTCGGCTACGAATGGGAGCTGACGAAGAGCCCGGCTGGCGCGTACCAGTGGAAACCGAAGAGCAACGGGGCGAACGGTACAGTGCCGGATCCGTACGACCCGTCGAAGCGTCGCGAGCCTGGAATGCTCACCACCGACCTCGCCCTGCGCTTCGATCCCATCTACGAGAAGATCTCCCGGCGCTTTTACGAGCATCCGGATGAGTTCGCGGACGCCTTCGCTCGGGCGTGGTTCAAACTGACCCATCGCGACATGGGTCCGCGATCGCGCTATCTCGGCCCGGAGGTTCCCGCGGAAGAGCTGATATGGCAGGACCCGGTCCCTACGGTCAACCACAAGCTGATCGACGCGAAGGACATCGCCGCGCTCAAAGCCAAAATCCTCAGCTCA
>JAJYYI010000027.1 GCA_021801125.1 Deltaproteobacteria bacterium
TATGGTCTCTCGGTTGTTTAATCGTTGCGGCATTGCCAACCCGGAAAATCGAGCTAACCGTTGCTTGAGCGGCCGAGCGTCGGCCCATCTGGTTAATCGCGGCGCGTCCCGGAATCCGGAAAGCGACTTCCGCGTGTGCAGGAGTTCTCCGCGCTTGCCACGTTAATCGTGGCGGGACGACAAAACCGGAAAGGGACCTAGGCGATGGAGAGGGGGCCGCGTGCTACCGCGTCGCAGACAAAGAAATGAGGGCATCGAGGGCAGCGAACCGTATCTGGATCTGGTGGGAATTGACCTGCAGCGATGTTGGCGACCATAGCCGTGCTCCTATCCTTACGGTTTCGGATCTTCGCATCGGTAATGTTCACCCGCTCGACGACCTCGTCCGTCAAATGAACAGCCTCGACCGAGAAAGACGCTCCATAGTGGACGCCGCCTGCGAGATGATAGAGTGCGTATTGCAGCTCATCGTATTCGTCGGCGCGCTTGTACCCGGTGCGAATCCGGCGCAGTACGATCGTGCCGTTGGGCATCTCCGCGATCTCGTTTGGCTCGACTACGACACGACCGCCAGTGAAATCGATCGCGAGCGGTTCAGCGTGCCTGAAAACCTTCCCAGCGCCAGCACGCACCAACGCGTCGACTAGGCGGTCCGCGAGTCGGCGATAGTCCGCAGCAAAGCCATGATCGATCGGCCCCTTCTCTCGCCAGAGACGATCAAATTCCCGAACCGCTTCGGCGTGCCCGGCGGTACCCTCAATGCGTGCGTTGGAGAGCCATCGGATAAGTTCGTAAAGACAGTCGTGGGTGCGGCTGAAGGCGGTACTTTTGCGAGCATTACCGAGCCCAAGAACATAGGTATAGAAGAAGCGACGTGGGCACTGTTCATAGCTGCGGAGGCGTGAGTCCGTCAGACCCCGGTCTTGGGGCCAAATCACGATGATAGGCTTGTGCGCTGTCGCGCTGGCAGGCAAACGCAAAGTTGCCGGCTGCGGCACCTCCTTCACTAACGACAGCGGTAGCCATTCGAGATGGGGTGACGGGCTGCGCTTCTTTCCATTCTGCTGCTTGCGAGCATGATACAAGCAGAGATGGGTGCGCGCCCGAGAAAGTGCCACGAAGAACAGACACTCCTCTTCCATGGCGTGAGCGTCCGATGCGCCGATATCTCCTTCGATCATACCCAAGGGTGGTGGACAGCGCTGGCCGGTAAACGACGTTGGGAAGCTCGCCTTGGTAAGGCCAGGAATGTGTACGGCCTCGAATTCGAGACCCTTGCTGCCGTGGACCGTCATCAGCCGGACCGCGCCCATGTGCAGGGCGCCTGCAGGAATTTGCCGAAGGTCGCGTTCTTCGGCAAGAAGCACGAGTTGGCGCACGCGATCGAGGGTGCGCTGGATTGGAGCTCCGGAGGCAACTGGGCTGCGATCACGTACAAAGTTCAGAAATTGCCAGATGGCGACAGCCCGCATCCGGTTGTGGACGCTCTCTTGCGTGGCGGCGCGCACAAGCAGGTCGGTCCGGTCGAGCAAGTAACTAGCAAGAAATTCCCAAGGGGTTGCCGCCGGTGAAATGTCCGCAAGGTCGGCGCCGAGACGTGCAAGTCCTTGTTGGCCTTCCCGCGAGAGTGCCCCGTTGCCCGCAATATCCTTAATCTTGCCGGCGGACGGGCCTGGAATTTCGCGCAGCAGCCGAGTTGCTGTGCGCACGTCCTGAAGCTGGATATCATAACGAGGCATCGCGCCTACGCGCGCCAATCCGTCGCCGAACGGGTCAATAGCAAGTGTCATGAGGGCAAGAAGGTCGCGGATTTCGTCGCGCTCAAACAGGCTACCAAGGTGAAGAATGGGAATATCCCGGAGTTCGAGGGCGGCGGCGATATCGTTCAGGCGTGCATTGGTCCGGCAGAGCACGGCTTGATCGCAAAGGGGCACACCGGAGGCTTCGAGCTCGCGGATACCCGCGGCGACACCTGCCGCTTCGTCGTCGGGCGTGTCGAAGCGGAGCAGCTGCGGGCGGATGCCAGACCGGCCATCGTCAGCCTCAAGGTCAAGCGGCAGCATACCTTGCGAAGCGCCCATATGCGGAGCCAACGCCTCGAACGTATCGACGATTTCTTGACTAGAACGGTAATTAACAGAGAGGCGATCACTCACAGCCTTGGGATATTCGTTGGCAAAGCGCGCCATATTGATCGAGGAAGCGCCCCGGAAACGATAAATCGATTGACGTGCATCACCAACGACCCAAAGGCGCCGACCCTCGGCGGCTAGCGCACGCAGGAGTCTGGCGCTGGCACGGTTGACATCTTGGTACTCATCGACAAGCACATGACGGTGCCGAAGGCGGATCGCGGTCCGAACCGCAACATCGCTTTCCAGAAGCAAGGTCGGCCGCATGATCAAGTCGCCGAAGTCAACGCTCCGACGTGTCCGCAGCTCCCGTTGATAAATCCCATAAAGCTGAGCGACTTCGAGCGCCTTGGCGGCTTGCTCCTGACTTTCTTCATCGGTCGCGCGATCCTGCATCTCTTGCGCGAGGACCCGATATTGGTCCGCATCCACAAGCTCGTCCTTCGCTCGTGAAATCGCAGTAACGATGTCGCGCAGCACCATCGCCGGGTCCCAAAGATTGCGATAGTGGACCAGCGGCAGAGTGGGGAGAATTTCTTCCAGAACCTCAATGGCGTCGCTACGGTCGAAAAGCATCGGGTCGGGGGGCAAATCGAGCTTGTCGTGGTAGCGGCGGATCAGGTCGAGGCCGAAGGCATGGAAGGTGCCGATCCAGAGCCTTGGTGCTTCCTCGGGCACGACAGCCGTCAAGCGTTCTGACAATTCGCCTGCTGCCCGGTTCGAAAATGTAAGGACGAGAATAGAACTGGGATCCGCGCCTTCTCGAACCAGGGAAAGTACACGCTTGACGAGAGTCCGAGTCTTGCCTGTCCCTGGTCCGGCCTGAAGCTGGAACGCAGAGCCACGATGTTCAGCGGCACGGTCTTGAGCGGGATCGGGTTTGCTCGAGCGCTCTGGCCGATCTTCTTCGGCTTCCGGTGGGGGAGGCAGAAGCAGGGCATCGAGAAGCTGTTGGCGCACGAGGTCTTTCGGAAGCTTAAGCGATTCGGCGATGACAGAAGCCGTTTCACCATCGAGATGCTTACGGCGCCCAACCGCACGCGGAAGGAGGAACTCCCGTGCGAAGACGTTCGC
>JAJYYI010000142.1:0-17953 GCA_021801125.1 Deltaproteobacteria bacterium
GGGCGTGGCCGAGACGTAGATTGCTTGATTGACGAAGGCCTCGAACTCCTCGAAATTGAGCGGCCGGTTGTCCAGCGCGGAGGGCAGGCGGAAGCCGTACTCGACCAGCGTCTCCTTGCGCGAACGATCGCCGCGGTACATCCCGCCGATCTGGGGAATCGCGATATGGCTTTCGTCGATGAACATCAGAAAGTCGCGCGGAAAGTAGTCGAGCAGCGTCGGCGGCGGCTGACCCGGCGCGCGGCCGGTGAGATGGCGCGAGTAGTTCTCAATCCCGGGGCAAAAGCCCATCTCTTCCAGCAGTTCGAGATCGTACAGCGTGCGCTGTTCCAGACGCTGCGCCTCGAGCAGCTTGTTCTCTGCGCGCAACAGGGCGAGGCGCTCGCGCAGCTCCTCGCGAATGCCCACCACCGCGGCTTCCATCCGGCCGGGCGTGGTGGCGTAATGCGAAGCGGGGTAGATCGCCACGCTCTGCAATCGCCTGACGACCTTGCCGCGCAACGGGTCTATCTCCCAGAGGGCCTCGACCTGGTCGCCGAAAAACTCGATTCGGACCGCGCGATTCTCTTCGTATGCGGGGAAGACCTCGACCGTGTCGCCGCGCACGCGAAAGCATCCGCGATGGAAATCGTAATCGTTGCGCTCGTACTGAATGTCCACCAGCTTGCGCAGGACGCGGTCGCGCTCAATCTCCTGCCCCTGCTCGAGGAACACCATCAGCTCGAAGTACACCTCGGGTTCGCCGAGGCCGTAGATGCAGGAGACCGAAGCGACGATCAGAACGTCATTGCGTTCTAGCAGCGCCTTGGTCGCCGAATGACGCAGCTTGTCGATTTCGTCGTTGATGCTGGCGTCCTTTTCTATGTACGTGTCGGTCGCGGGAACGTAGGCCTCGGGCTGATAGTAGTCGTAGTAGGAGACGAAGTAGCGCACCGCATTGTCGGGAAACAGGCTCTTGAACTCGTTGTAAAGCTGGGCCGCAAGCGTTTTGTTCGGAGCGATGACCAGCGTGGGGCGATTGACCCGCGCGATGACGTTGGCCATCGTGAAGGTTTTGCCCGAGCCGGTAACGCCGAGCAAGACATGATGGTCGACGCCCTGTTCGAGATTTTTTACTAGCGCGTCAATCGCCGCGGGCTGGTCGCCCTGCGGCCGATAATTGGCGAGTAGCCGAAAGCGGCCCTCGCTGCGTCGCGCGCGCGAAAGCATGGTTACGCTGCCGAGCCCCGCGGCCACCGCGCAATTTGCGGTGCCAAACGCTGTTTAAGCCGAAGCATGGTGCGGCAGGCCCTGTGGCCCAACTATGTTAGTTCCTTGCTGCTGTATCCCAGGATGCGGCGGGCGACGATCAGCAGGTTGATTTGCTGAGTGCCTTCGAAGATGTCGTTAATTTTGGCGTCGCGCATCCATTTCTCCAGTAGATACTTTCGCGAGTAACCGAGCGGGCCCATGATCTCGACCGCCTTTTGCGTGACGCGGGTCACCGATGAACCCGCCTTGGCCTTGGCCATCGAGGCCTCCAGGCTATTGCGGATCCCGCGGTCGAGCATCCATGCGGCGCGCCAGGTCAGCAGCCGCGCGGCCTCGAGTTCGGTCTCCATCTCGATAAAGTCACGCTCGAGCGCGGTCATTCGCGTGGGCGCGATCGCGTAGCGAATCTCGAGCCGCTGGTCGCGCAGGAAGTCGCGCACGAAGTCCAGCGCCGCGCGGCCAACGCCGATCGCCATCGCCGCCACGATCGGCCTGGTGGCGTCAAAGGTGGCCATCACGTCCTTGAAGCCGCCGCTCGGCTCGACTTTCGGGCTGCCGAGGATGTGATCAAGCGGCACGCGGCAGTTGTCGAGCATGATTGCCGCGGTGTCGGAGACGCGGATGCCGAGCTTGCTCTCGACGCGAATCACGGAGACGCCCGGCGTTCCGCGCTCGACCACGAAGGGCTTGATTCCGGCGCGTCCGGCGCTCTTGTCGACCGTGGCCCACACGACGACGAAGCCGTCGGACTTCTCGAGGGCGCGCTGTCCGGCGGTGCAAAAAATCTTCGTACCGTTGAGCACCCAATAGTCGCCCTCGCGCCGGGCGGTGGTGGTTATCGCCGCCGAGTCGGAGCCGCACCCGGGCTCGGTGATTGCCATCGCGCCCCATTTCGGCTCGCCATCCTTGAAGCGCTTGAGGAAGCGTTCCTTTTGCTCCGCGGTGCCGGCGGCCGCCACGGCCGCGCCGCCGAGACCCGGGCCGGGAATCGAGAGAAACAGGCCGGCGTCGCCCCAGCATAGCTCTTCGGCCATGATTACGGTTGTCAGATTGCGCGCGCCGCCTTTGCGGTCCGCGCCGCTCTCGCCGCTGGCCTGGCGCTCGCGGGCGCCACCTTTCCAGATCGTCTCGAAAAACTCGCGCGGCTCCTCGTGCTCCTGTTCGTCGTATTGGCGCGAGATCGGGCGCATCATATGCTCGGCGACCGTGTGAAAAAACTTGGTCCGTTCGAGCACTTGCGGTTCAAGCTCAAAGTCGATCATACGTGAGTCCTTTCCGGCCGCCGCGCGAGGGTCGCGCAAGGCGGCTCAGACGATCGCTAATCCCTCGAAGGTGGCGAAGCCGCGCGCGTTGCGAAGCCACAATTCCACCGGATGCTCGCGGATATAGCCGTGGCCGCCAAGTATCTGCAACGCGTTGTCGGTGACCTTGAGCGCGACCGACGCGGCGTAATGCTTCGCGCGCGAGCTTTCCTTGAGCGCCTTTAATCCCTTATCAAGCATGCTTGCCGCCTGCCACGTGAGCAGCCGCGCCGCGTCAACCTCGAGCGCCATCTCCGCCAGCATAAAGGCGATCGCCTGCTTGGTTGCGATCGGAGCACCGAAGGCGTGGCGCTCTTTGGCGTAGTCGCGAGCATATTCGAACGCCGCCCGTGCCACGCCCACCGCCATTGCAGCCAACGCCACGCGCGACTGTGCGGCCAGCCGCGCTGTGTCGGCCGGGCGCTCGGCGCCAAGGCGCGCGTCGCGGGAGACTTTCACGTCGTCGAGCTTAAGCTGGTAAGTTGCCAACGCCTTGAGGCCCATGTTCTTCTCGCGTTCGACCACCGTGAGCCCGGACGCTTCGCGCTCAACGATGAAGGCTTGCAGCCCGTGCAGCTCGCCGCCGGCGGAGCCGTTTGACGCGCCTTCCTCGCGCGCGTAAACCAAAAACGCTCGAGCCTCGTCGGCCAGCGGCACGCAACATTTTTCGCCGCGCAGCGTAAAGCCGGAACCATCGGGCGTGGCCGTCGTGGCCAACGCGCTCAGGTCGAAGTCGTATCGCGGCTCCATCGTTGCCGCACCGGCCGCGGTGAAGCGGTCGGTAGCCACCAACGGCAAGAAGCGTTGGCGTTGCTCGTCTGTGCCCATCTCCACGATGGGAAAAGCGAACAACTGCGGCGCCGCGACGTGCATCGCGATCGCCAGATCGCCCCAGGCAAGCTCTTCCGCGGCCAAGGCCCCGGTGAGAACCGAGCGCTGGTCGCCGAACCCACCCAATTTTTCCGGGACAGGCCCGCGGACGAGGCCGAGGTTCCATGCGTGCTGCACCAGGTCGGGTGGTATCGCTGCGGCTTCGTCCGCTTGGCGGGCAGCGGGCCGAATCTGTTCGCGAGCAAAAGCGCCGACCGTGTCGCGCACCATCTTCTGCTCGTCGCTGAGCTCAAAATCGATCATCTTGCGTTTCTCTTTCTGTTTCTGGACGCGGCCTGCGCGCCGTTCACGTTGGCATGGCGATGAAGCTTAGTTGGAGACCGGTTGGCCCGCCACGGGCCGCCCGCCGCGAGAAATATCGGTCGCTGGCGCATTTCGTACACGGGCCGACATTTAATATTGCATCGGCTAAGAGCCCTGCTTCAAGCAGTTGGTCACGCAAGAGGCCCCTGAGGTCCAGGTGTGCCTTGCCCGTGCGGCCGCATTCAAGATGGGCAAGGGCATGGGGAATGCGCGCGGCGAAGCGATCGGCAAGCTCGACGTCTATCTCGAAACAACACTTGCCGATCGCCGGTCCGAGGGCGGCCTTGATTTGGCGCGCTTGCGCGCCCAACCCCGTGAGCGCCCGCACGCCTTCGCCGCCGATATTAGCCAGCGTGCCGCGCCATCCGGCGTGCAGCGCTCCAATTGTTCCTTGGTGTGGATCGTAAAGCAGAATCGGCACGCAATCGGCGGTTAAGATGCCCAAGGCCAAGCCTCGTCGCGCGGTGACCATCCCGTCGCCCTCCGGCCTTAACGCGCGGTTGCCGTTTGGCGCCGGGATTACAGCGCCTGCCTCGATTCGATGAACATGGGCACTATGAACCTGACGGAGCATGGCCACATCCACCGAGGCGGGCAAAAGATTGCGCAAAAGCTCCCAATTGGCGGCCACGGCTTGAGGATCGTCACCGCAATGCGTGGCGAAATTAAGGCTTTTGTAGGGGCCTTTACTGACGCCGCCGAGACGGCCCAAAAAGGCCACATGCAACGGTTCTTCTTTCCAAGGGATCAGCGCCGCCGAAGCGAGCGCCGATTGGCTGCCTTGTTCCGCCCGGTTCACTTTGTGCCGTCTTCGGAGTTAATCTAATTTGTAATTTTACACTATGCCGACGCGTCCTGAACGCCGGCCATTAGGAGCCGCCACTATGAACGGCTATCGCTATTTGATTGAGCGCAACCGATTGCTTTACGAACTCGAGGACCAAGTTAAGAAGATTCAACATTTAGCGGAGCCCGAGAAACGTCAGCGCAAAGCTGAGTTGGAGGCGGCGTTTGACCGCAAGGTCGCGCGGCTTTACGCGGAGGTAGCCGCGGAGTACCCAGGCGAGCGGCGCAAGGCCGCGCGCCCGCTTGACGAACCCCATTAGTGTTCTCGTTTGGACGGCTGCATAAGCATCCGGGGCGCGCGCACCCATAACCTACGGAACGTCTCGACTGAGATTCCGCACGGCAAGCTGACGGTAGTGACCGGCGTTTCGGGATCGGGCAAGTCGAGCCTGGTCTTCGACACGCTATACGCCGAGGGGCAGCGCCGCTACCTGCAGAGCCTGTCAAGCTACGCGCGGCAGTTCCTTGAGCCGGTGGCGCGGCCTGACGTGGATGAGGTCAGCGCGATTCCCGCCGCGCTCGCTCTGCGCCAGAAGAACAGCATCAAGAACGCTCGCTCGACGGTCGGCACCGTCACCGAAATAGCCGACTACCTGCGCCTGCTTTACGCGGCCTTGGGACAGACCTTCTGTCCGCGATGCGGCGGCGAGGTAAGGCGCGATACTCCCGAGAGTGCGGCGGCTGAGATTTCCGCCAACCCGGGTATATGGCTTTTTATTGCGCCTTTCGCCGACGGCTCGCGCGCGCCCGAACAAATCCTCGCCTACCTGATTCAGAACGGCTATCACCGCTTGTGGCTGGATGGGGCTATGGCCAATGCGCAAGCCGTCCGTGAGCGCGGGCGAGCGCTACCCCAGCCGCTGCCGGTGCTGATCGATCGCGTCCGCGTGGAGAGTGAAGGCGACGGGGCGCGCGTGCGCGAAGCGTTGGAACGGGCCTTCTATTTGGGCGACGGACGTGCGCAAGCGATTTGCGTACAACCTTCAGGCAGCCGGGCGGCGCCGCGCCTGGCCTTTGACCGCTCCTTTAACTGTTCTCGATGCGGAACCTACTTTCCCGAGCCGACTCCCGCGCTTTTCTCTGCCAATAGCCCAATCGGAGCCTGTCCAAAGTGTCAGGGGTTCGGGCGCACGGTCGAGATCGACGAAGAAAAGGTTGTGCCGGATCGTTCACTGTCGCTGCGCCAGGGAGCGGTGGCGCCGTGGCGCACCCCGGCCTACCGAGAAATGGCCGAATGGATGGCTGAATGCGCTGAGCGCGCGCGCGTTCGCTTGGATACGCCATACGCGGAGCTGAACCCGCGCGAGCGCTCCTGGCTCTGGGACGGCGCGCACGAGGCCGCGCCGGCTGGAACGGAGACCTGGTTCGGAGTGCGCGGGTTTTTTCGTTGGCTCGAACGCAGGCGCTACAAAGCCCACGTGCGCATCTTATTGGCGAAATACCGCAAGTTCTCGGGATGCGAGGCCTGCGGTGGCACGCGTCTTAAGCCCGAGGCGCTCAACGTGCGCGTCAATGGCAAGACGATCGCCGAGGTCGCCAGCCTGTCGATCGACGCGCTGCTGGGATGGCTCGACGACCTCGTGCGCGTCCCTCAAAGCGAAGCCCGCGCGGGCGCGGTGTTGCGAGAGCTTAAAAACCGCGTCGGCTGCCTGCGCGATATCGGTTTGGGCTACCTGACGCTGGAGCGCCAGGCGCGCACGCTGTCCGGCGGTGAGACGCAGCGCATTCATTTGGCAAGCGCGCTCGGCGGCGGGCTGACTGGCGTGCTCTACGCCCTTGACGAGCCGACCATCGGCCTTCACGCGCGCGACGTACGATTACTGCTGAACGTGCTCCATCGGCTGCGCGATTTGAACAACACAGTCGTGATTGTCGAGCACGATCAGAGCGTGATAGCGGGTGCGGACCAGCTTCTGGAGCTCGGTCCGGGTGCCGGCCGTCACGGGGGACGCCTCGTCAACGCGCGCTCCAACGGGAAAAGAGCACGGCCGATCAAGGGCGGCTTGCCTTCGCGGATTTTGCTGATGCGCGCGCTTGCGCGCGAGCGGACGCTCGAGCCGCAGCACAAGAGCCTCGAAATTTTCGGCGCGCGCGCGAATAACCTCAAAGACATAGATGTCTCGATTCCGTTGGGTCGTCTGGTGTGCGTGACCGGCGTGTCCGGTTCCGGCAAATCCACCCTGGTCGACAGCGTTCTTTACCGCGGTTACATGCGCGCGCGTGGACTTCCGGTCGACGACGTGGGAGCGTGCGAGCGCATCGAAGGGTTGGAGCATGTAAGTGAAATCTCTCTACTGAGCCAGGACCTGGGGTTTCGTTCGAGCAGGTCAAACGCCGCGACTTATCTGAAAATCTATGACGAGATGCGCAGGGTTTACGCGGGTACGGCCGAAGCGCGCCGCCTTGGCCTTACCACGAGATCCTTCTCGTTTAACCTGCCCGGCGGCAGATGCGAGCGATGCGAGGGCGCCGGTGTAATCCCCGTCGAAATGTACTTTATCGGCGAGCTCGCAGTGCGCTGCGAGGTCTGCGGCGGACGGCGCTTCAAGGAGACTGTCCTTAGCGTCAGGTACGACGGGCGTGATATCGACGAAGCGCTCAAGCTGACGGCCGAGGAGGCTCTGTCGGTGTTCGCGGACAAGCCGCGTTTGGTCAGAGGGCTTAAGGCTCTTTTGGCTGTGGGCCTGGGCTATCTCGAGCTTGGGCAGCCAACGTCCACGCTCTCCGGCGGAGAAGCGCAAAGGCTCAAGCTTGCCGGCTTTCTTTTGAGTAGCGGGCTTGAGCAGTCCGCTGCCGGCAGGACAGGTAAAGGTCGGATGTTTATCCTTGACGAGCCGACTAACGGGCTTAGCTCCTCGGACATCGCGGTTTTGATGCGCGTCTTGCGCCAGTTGGTTGTCGAGGGCAACTCCCTTTTGGTAATCGAGCACAACCTCGAGTTGATCGCGCAGGCGGACTACCTAATCGATTTGGGCCCGGAGGCCGGACAAGCGGGTGGCAGAGTGGTGGCGGCAGGTCCTCCGCTGGCGGTGTCGGCGTGCGCAAGCTCCCACACCGGTCGCGAGCTGAAGCGCTTTCTGCGGCTCCACGGCGATGCCTCGTCCGCGGCCAAAAGCGTGCCAGCGAGGCGTGCCGTCAGGACCGCCGCGCGGCGATAGCGCTGCGCCGGCCGCGTCAGCGACCCTGGGGCGTGCGCGTTTGTCTCGCACCCGCGCAGGCGACTGTGAGGGCGTTGGCGTGTTGAAGCGAGGTCAGAGACGTTGGGCGCTTTTCACCTGTTCCCAGCTTTTGCTAAATTCGGTATTGCCGATTTAAGCCGGATCAGTGGCCGCAAACGAGGTAGTTATGCCGGCGGAAAAGGTGCCCCCCACACGCCTTAAGGGCTTCTTTCTCAATCTAACTGAACGTAGCTTTGGTCAACTGGGACTAGGTGAGCGCCAAATCGTCGAGTACGTGGCGTCTGTGTTGACCGATTTTGCCCATTCCGATCGCTGGATGCTGCTGCGTGACGCCGAGGGCCGCAGGCTGGGGAGCGTGGTCGAGATGCTGCTCTCGACGGCCGCGTCAGACGACCGCTCTCGCGTCGGTGCCGAGCGAGCGTTGCGCAAGTACGTCGGCGATTACACGTTGTTTATGTCGGGCTTATTCCGTAGCTACGTCGAGCGTGGCGGTTACCTCTCCTATTATTTCGAGGAAGGAAAGCGCTCTTACCAGTTGGTCTCTCAGCTAGACCTTGCGATGTGCCAGCCGGGCTTTTTGTTGTTTGACGAGCTGGGACGCCGATTCGAGTACTATTCCGGGGCGCTTGACTACATGCGCCGATGCTTTTTCCCGCCGACGCCAAAGCGCAATCCATTCGCTGGCTTTTTGGAGCAGATTCAGGATTGGGTCAAGGCCGGTCGGCCGGAAAACTGAGCATCCGATGACCGCTCGATTAGCCCTGGGTCAGGAGGGCAAGCGGCTCGATCGTGCTTTGCTCGACCTGGGTTTGGCCGGAAGTCGCCAGGCGGCGCGCGAGCTTATCGCCGCCGGCCGCGTGCGCGTAAACGGCGGAATCTCAAAAAAAGGCTACCTCGTGCGCGCGGATGACCGCCTGGAGCTCACCGAGCAGGACACCCCGGATCGACCTGTAGCAAATCCGGCGCTGACACCGGCCGTGCTGCACGAGGACGCCGCTGTGGTAGTCGTGGCGAAAGCCGGCCTTCTGCCATGCCATCCGCTGCGCTTGTCCGAGACTAACACGTTGATGAATGGCGTTGTCGCGCTCTATCCGGAAACGGCAGAGGCGGGCGACAACCCGCGTGAAGGCGGGTTGGTGCATCGCCTGGACAACGGCGCCTCGGGAGCGGTGATGATCGCACGCAGCACGCTCGCCCTGGGCCTATTGCGCCAGGCGCTGCGCAAGAATGAGATCGCACGCGAGTATCAGGCATTGGCGCTCGGTAAGCTGGGCGAACTTGTCGAAATAGACATCCCGATCGCTCATCATGCGAGCGATCCGAAGCGGATGACGGTCGTGCCTGCGGGAAGCAAGCGCGGATGGCGCGGGCGCCCAAGAGCCGCGCTGACGCGCGTCGAGCCCATCTTGACGTTGAATGGGCGAACCCTGGTTCGGGTGATCCCGCGCACCGGCGTGCGCCATCAGATCCGCGTGCATCTTGCAGCGGCGGCGCTGCCCTTGGTCGGCGACGAGCTTTACGGCGCGCCACGCGAGATGACCCTCGAGCCTGGGCGCTTCTTTTTACATCTGCGCCGGCTTACGTTTACGTCTCCGACGGGTGCGCAGGTTAATGTCGAAGCGCCGCTGCCTGCCGACCTAGCGCTGACGCTCGAAAGCAGCGGGGCCGAGGGCCTCACGGCGACTTCGCGCTAAGAGACGACCCTGATTCGCCGGTTCAGGTTCGGGTTGATCGGTTACTACGCGGCGCCTCCGAAGCGCGTTTTCCGTCCCGACCGAGCGGTAGGCGCGCCGTCCCACCCGTTGCTCCTTGACGTATTAAGCAAACCCCATGTATTCGTAATAGCATGAGAAAGCATTGCCTTTACTGTTGTAGGGCCTAAGTTCTTGCAGCTCGCCAGCGCCTGCCGTCTTACCCCGACCGGCAGGGGTCGTTCACTCCGTTTCTAGGTGAGGAGGCTCCCGATGAGTGAGTATGCTGATCCTAGCGTTCTGGTGTCGACCGCCTGGGTGCAGGAACACCTGAGCGATCCGAACGTCCGAGTCGTCGAAGTGGACGTGGATACCGTAGCCTATGACCATGGCCATCTTCCCGGAGCCGTGGGCTGGAACTGGCAAAGCCAACTATGCGATACGGTCAGACGCGACATCATCCCCAAAAAAGAATTTGAGGACCTGATGTCGGCATCGGGCATCGGCGAGAATACCACCGTAGTGCTGTACGGTGACAACAACAATTGGTTTGCGGCCTGGGCTTTCTGGCAGCTCAAGATCTACGGTCATAAATCGCTGACACTGATGAACGGAGGGCGCAGGAAATGGTTGTCCGAGGGCCGTGAAATGACCAAGGAAGTGCCCAAAAATGCGCGCACCAGTTATAAGGCTATCGAACCCGATCTCAGCCTACGCTCGATGATGCCCGACGTACGCAAGGCGTTGGAGAGCGGCTCGGCCGTTTTGGTGGACGTGCGTAGTCCGGCGGAGTTCACCGGCGAGATTCTCGCCCCGCCCGGATTGCCCGAGACTTGTCAACGCGGCGGGCATGTGCCGGGCGCAAAGGGAATTCCATGGGGTGTTGCGTGCAACGAGGACGGCACTTTCAAGTCGTTGGACGAGCTCAGAAAAATTTACGGCGATAGGGGCGTTACGGGAGACAAGCCGGTTATCGCGTATTGCCGGATTGGCGAGCGCTCGAGTTTAACCTGGTTCGTGCTCAAGTACCTTCTCGGGTATCAGAACGTCCGTAACTACGACGGCAGCTGGACCGAATGGGGTAATCTTGTCGGGGTTCCGGTAGAGCGCGGGGCTGGTTCCTGAAATTGCGCCGCGCTGCATGGAGCGCACTGCATGGGAATGGTCGTTTCTTATGAAACCCGAAGAGTACAAGGAACGTAAAGAGACCGTCGGCCGCTGGGAGATCCACGTCGTCAGCTACAGGCTTGGCGACGAATGGATATGCACGGTCGACAACGTGTCTCCCGGAGCCAACGTTGCGCGCGCTACCGGCGCGACGCGCGAAGAGGCGGAGAAAAAAGCCCTGGACCGCGCCAGGGATCGTCTGGCGTCAACCCGGGTACGGCCAGCTTAACCGCTTGACCGTCGTAGTCTCGGCAGCACGCGGACTCTGCGCGAGAGATGCCATAGCGAGCGCGTGGCGTTGGGGCCTTTTCGCGGCTTGCCATGCGCGGCGGTCGGAGATTTTGTGATGCGCGGAACCTGCTGATCATCTGCTAAACCCTGCGCGTCTAGGTGGGGGGCGTCTTCAGGATTCTGTTAGCAACTTTTTTGGGAGGGAACTTTTATGGAGCTTTGGAAGCCTGACCAAACGTTTTATCCGTCGCCGACTATGGCGATGCGTGCGCCGCGAGAGCGCCTAGGTTACGTCGTCACGTTTGATCCCGAAAGCGCAGGTCATCGTGGCAACGGCAACAGCCGTCATGACGCTCTATGTGTAATGGACCTGGATCCGAACTCGCCGACGTTCAGCCAGGTCATTGGGCGGGTCGAGATGCCGGGGGTGGGCGACGAGCTGCACCACTTCGGCTGGAACGCCTGCAGCGCCGCGCTTTGCCCTTACGCGCCTCATCCGCACGTCGAGCGGCGTTATCTGCTCGTTCCTGGGCTGCGCTCCTCGCGCATACACATAATCGATACCAAGCCCGACCCGCGCAACCCGCGGATTGTCAAGGTCGTCTCAGCCGAGGAGCTGGCCGAGCGCGCCGGCTACAGCCGCCCGCACACGATTCACTGCGGGCCGGACGCGATCTACGTCAGCGCGCTGGGCGCGCCTAACGGTGACGGTCCTGGCGGAATCTTCCTGCTCGACCATGACAGCTTCGACGTGCTCGGGCGCTTCGAGGTCGACCGCGGTCCGCAGTTCCTCGCGTACGACTTCTGGTGGCACCTCGGCTACGACGTCGGCATCACCAGCGAATGGGGAACGCCGAAGATGATCGAGGATGGCCTGAACCCGGACCTGCTGCTGAGCAACAAGTACGGCCATGCCATTCACGTATGGGATTTGCGCAAGCGCAAGCATCTGCAGAGGATCGACTTAGGCCCCGAACATCAGATGACGCTCGAGTTGCGGCCGGCGCATGATCCGACTAGAGCTTACGGCTTTCTGGGCGTCGTGGTGTCGACCAAGGACCTGACCGCCTCCATCTGGACGTGGTATCTCGACCAGGGAAAATGGGCGGTGCGGAAGATCATCGACATATCGCCCGAACCGGCCGACCCCGACCAACTGCCTCCGGCACTGAAGCCGTTTAAGGCGGTGCCGCCTCTGGTTACTGACTTGGTCTTGAGCCTCGACGACAAGTTTCTGTACGTCGCATGCTGGGGCACGGGAGAAGTGCGCCAGTACGATGTCAGCGACCCGTTCAACGCTCGCCTCACCGGCACGGCGCGCCTGGGCGGAATCGTCGCGCGCACAGCCCATCCAAAGAGCGGCCCGCTGAACGGCGCGATGCAGATGGTTGAGCTTAGCCGCGATGGCCGGCGCCTTTACGCCAGCAACTCGCTCTATTCGAGCTGGGACCAGCAGTTCTATCCCGATGGGATCAACGGCTGGGTCGCGAAGCTTGACATAAACCCGGCCGGCGGAATGGCGGTCGACCCGAACTTTTTCGTAACGTTTAAGGGCGAACGGCCGCATCAGATCCATCTCGAAGGCGGAGACTGCTCCTCGGATTCGTACTGCTTCCCGTGAGCGAGGCTGCTTGGCCCTGGGCAGCGGCCGCGCTGCTTGGGGCCTACCACGGGCTTGACCCGTCGATGGGGTGGCTTTTCGCCGTTGCCCTAGGGCTACAGGAGCGCCGGCAAACGAGGGTCATGAGCGCTCTGGTGCCGATCGGCGCCGGGCACCTGATAGCGATCGCGGCTGCCGCGTTGCTGATCGCCGCTGCGCGGATCACCGTGTCCGCCTCGGTGATCCGCAACGCCGGGGCCGCCGTGCTGGTGGGATTCGGTTTATTTCGCTTGTGGCGGCCCCGGGCGCATCCGCGGCTGGGTGGCATGCGTGTAAATGCATGGGAACTCGCGCTGTGGTCGTTCGTGATGGCGACCGCGCACGGGGCCGGCCTGATGCTGGTCCCGGTGCTGCTCGGCCTGCCGGCAGCGTCTGCCGAGCATGCCCATATGGGCGGCGCTTTGCACGCTCTTCACGGCACCCGGGCCCTAGTGATTACCCAAAGCCTTGGGATCGTCCTGGTTCATACGGCAGCGATGCTCACCGTGATGAGTGCGCTGGCGCTGCTGGTCTATAGCTGGGTCGGGCTCGCCGTTTTGCGGCGGGCTTGGATAAACCTCGATCTCATATGGGCGGGCGCGTTGATTACCGCCGGCGTGCTCGCCGCGATTATCTGAACGGGCTCCAAGCTAAAGCGCTGCAGCTCCGCGCACCGACCCGGCGGTTATCGCCGCAGTCCCACCGCGGGCGATTTAAACGCGGCCTTGATCGCCCACGCTCGACGGTGAGGTCCATCAAAGCGAACGCGGCGGGAAATGAAAGGATCGTGAGCGGAACAGCAAGCGCGTGCCGGCTCAGTGGTCCATCACGACTTTACGGCTCTGGAAAACCCATCGGCCGTTGACCTTGCGCAGGCGATCGTCGTAGGTGGCCACGCCGATCATTTCGGTCTTGCCGTTTTTGGTGATGTACAGGTTGAGGTAACAGGTGCCGGTCGCGGTGTCGCCGGCAATGTTGACGAGAACGTTGCTGATCACGTGGCGAATCTGACCGCCCTCGCGGGCGCGATCGTAGGTCTCGGTAAATCGGCGCAGTTGCTCGCGACCTTCGAAACGGCCCATCCGAGAGCTGTCGAAGACGCCGTCTTCAGTGAAGTATCCAACCCATTCGTCGTAGCGCCCAGCGTCAATCGCCAAGGCGTAACGGGCGTAAAGCTCATGTATCTGTTCTCGGTCGCCCATCTGATCTTCCCCCCACGTTTGTCTAGGTCCGGATCGAGAGACCTTGGCCGCGCGGCGCCCTAACGATCGTCGCGTTGCTGCCGTCTTCGCTCGGACAACCACCCGACAATTACGCAGAGCGCAGCAGATCGTCGTCTATATAACTTGTTGTTCCCTCAGCTGGTGGACCTCGTCCCAACCGTAGCCGAGCAACCCGACTAGAATTTCTTCTGTGTGCTCACCCAGTTCGGGCGCCCGTCCGTACGGATTGCCAGGGGTAGCGCTAAATTTGAGCGGTACGCCGACGATTTTGGTCGGTCCGATCTTCGGATGCTCGTAGTCGACGACATACTCGTTTGCTACCACCTGCGGGTCGTCGGGCAGATCGTCGATCGTGTTGACAACGGTCGCTATGAAGTCGCCTTCCTCACGCAGTTTGCGTAACCACTCGTCTCGGGATTTTGTGGCGAACACGCCGTCGAGTATCTCGATTAGCGTCTCCGCGTTTGCGCCTCGATCAATCAAAGTGGCGAACCGCGGATCATCGGCCAGTCGTTCCAGGCCCATCACACGGCAAAAATCCTTCCAGTAACGATCGGACTGGAGCATCCCGAGGCACAGCCACTTGCCGTCGGCGCATCGATAATGGTTCCAAAGCGGGTTGAATGCACTGCGCCGAGAGCGCGGCGTCATCTGCGTTCCCATCATCGCGCGGCATGAGACGTTGAGTCCCTGAAGCGCGATCATCGAACCCAAATGCGAGGCGTGAATCTCCTGGCCAGCGCCCGAGCGCTCGCGGGCGAACAGCGCCACGACGATTCCGTGCGCCAGCATTATCGCGCCCATCTGGTCCGCGATGCCGCCGAAGATGTAACAAGGCTGGCTCTCGTCGGTGCCGATAGTCATCATGATGCCGGAGCGCGCCTCGCCCAGATAATCGAAAGACGGCTCGGCGCTCTCGGGTCCTTCGGGACCGTAGCCTGTGGCGTTGGCGTAAATCAGCCGCGAGTTGAGTTCGCGTAGCCGCGCGTAGTCGAGCCCCAGACGTTCGGCGACGCCCTTGCGGAAGTTTTGTAGAAAAACGTCGCTTTTGCCGACGAGCCGACGCATAATCTCGCGGCCTGGCAGCGTCTTCAGATTGACGGCGAGACTCTTTTTATGGCGATTGTTGGCCTCGTGGTAGAAATTGGGCAGGCCGTTGTTCACCGGAATGCCGGCGACCGCCAGGACCCCGCGCCCGGGGTCGCCGCGCTCGCGTTCTTCGACCTTGATAACCTCGGCGCCAAGGTCGGCGAGCATCGCCGAAGCAACCGGCCCCTGCTGCCAGATCGTCCAGTCGATCACCCTGATTCCATCTAGCGGTCCACCCATAGCAAACTCGATTTTAACCCTCCGGGCCGCGCCAGCAAAGGGTGGGTGCGGGCTTGAGTTCGCCTCGGATCAGGCAGGACAATGTGAGCGTGTCGGCGCTTGGGCTGCTACTCGGATTTTTCTTTCCGCCGTCGTGCGCGGCCTGTTCGGCGGCCCTACAGGCGGGGTCCGATTGGCGTCTATGCGAGCAGTGCCATGCGATGATAGACGTGCTCAGCGAGCCTTGGTGCGCTCGATGCGGCGTGCCGATCTCGGGCGCAGTTACGCAGGCGACGGTGTGCGGGCGCTGTCGCAAGTCCGCGCCCAGCTTTGGGAAGGCCAGAGCCGTTGCGCGCTATCGTTCCTCTGACAGCGACGGCGCCGATCCGCTGAGTTCGATCCTGCGCCGGCACAAGTACGGTCTCGACCAGTCGCTGATTCGCGCGTTGACCGAATGCCTGGGCGAGCGGGTGTTACTCGACGCGAATGACTACGACGTAATAATTCCCGTGCCTCTGCATTGGCGCCGGCTATACTGGCGCGGCTTCAACCAAGCGGCTTTGCTAGCTCGCGCCCTAGCGCATAAAATGGCTCTGCCGGTGGACGCGAGCAGCCTTTTGCGGACTAGAGCGACCGTTCCCCAAACGGCGCAATCGTCGGGCGAAAGACGGCGCAACATCAAGGGTGCGTTTGCCGTGCGCCGGCCCGACCGCGTGGCCGGCAAGCGGGTTTTGTTGGTGGATGACGTGATTACCACCGGGGCTACGGTGGATGAATGCGCGCGGGTCCTCAAGGCCAGCGGAGCGCGCGCCGTGGACGTCTTTGCGTTGGCGCGCCGAGCGTGACGAGGCCCCTCGATAAGCGCCGTGGGCCATGCGCGCCGCAGCCTGCGCCTTCCGCGCAGAGCGGGCCGGGGTCGCCGGAGCCGTTCCTGCTCGAGATACTTGCGCGTTTGCCCCGCGCGGGACTTGCCTTGGATGTTGCCGCGGGGCGCGGCAGACATAGCCTCGTCTTGGCGAGAACCGGAATCACCGTCGTTGCCATCGACAGCTCGGTGTGCGCGTTGGGAACGCTCGTTCGCGCCGCGCGTGAGCAAGACTTAAGGGTTTGCGCGCTTGCCGCCGACTTGAGCGATTTTCCGCTTCCTGCCGACGCTTTTGACGTGATCGTAAACATCAACTTTCTTGACCGCGACCTGGTCCCCAGGTTAAAGCAGGCGCTTAAGCCGGGTGGCTTTTTGCTATTCGACACCTTCTTGGTCGAGCAGGCAGAGATAGGAAAGCCGCGCAATCCGGCCTATCTGCTGCGCCATCGGGAGCTGCGGGAGCTTTTGTCCGGCCTGGAGCTGCTGGAATATCGCGAAGGACTGGCCGGACCACACGACGGTAGGCGCGCCTGGCGCGCTTGCGCACTGGCATTGAAACGGAACTAGACCATGGCGAAAGGCTTAGCCGATATGAGGCGCGCCAAGCGCAGCAGGGGCCTTACCTACAAAGAAGCAGGCGTGGACGTCGCCGCGGCGCAGAGTCTGGTCGGCCGCTTTCGTCAGTTGGCAACTAGAACGATCAACTCTCATGTGCTGGAAGGGATCGGCGGCTTCGGATGCGCGGTGCGGCTTCCCGGCGGACGCCGGATGCGCTCGCCGGTGATCGTTGCCGGCACGGACGGCGTGGGGACCAAGCTTAAGATAGCCTTCGTTACCGGGCGCCACGACACCGTGGGGATCGATTGCGTGGCGATGTGCGTCAACGACGTCATATGCTCGGGAGCCAAGCCGTTGTTTTTCCTCGACTACGTCGGTGTGGGGAAGCTCGACCATAAGCTCGTGCTCCAACTAGTCGAGGGCCTCGCGCGCGGATGTGAGATCGCCGGCGTGAGCCTGGTCGGCGGAGAGACCGCGGAGATGCCCGGCGTTTATCGCGACGGTGAATACGACTTGGTCGGCTTCGCGGTGGGAGTGGCAGAGCGCAGTCGGCTGTTGTCGCCGGCCAGCATGCGCCCGGGCGACGCGCTGATCGGTCTTGCTTCCAGCGGACTTCATTCGAACGGTTTTGCGCTCGCGCGCAAGGCGCTGCTGGAGCGGGCCGGTCTCAAGCTCGGTGCGCGTATTCCCGAGTTGGGTTGCACCTTGGCCGATGAGCTGTTGCGTCCGACGACGATCTATGTGCGTGCGATCGAGCGCTTGCGCCGGCGGTTCTCGCTCAAGGGCTTGGCTCATATCACCGGCGGTGGAATCGTGGAGAATCTGCCGCGGGTTTTGCCGGCCAATCTGCGCGCTCGGCTCAAGCGCGCATCGTGGCCAGTGCCGCCGATCTTCCCGCTAATCGCGCGCGCCGGCGGTGTGAGCCCCGAGGAGATGGACCGCACCTTTAATAACGGCATCGGCATGATCGCCGTGATGAGCAGCAACCAGGCGCCTGCGGCGCTGACCGCGTTGCGCCACCAAGGTCAACCTGCCTATCTGATCGGTCATCTGGAGCGTGGGCCGTGCAGCGTGATATTCGAGTAAAGGACGGCAATGTCAAAATCGGTATGCCACCCGCGGTCGGTGCTCCACCGTGACTGCGCGCGGCGCGTCTGCGCCGGACGCGGCGTAAGGCATCTCTTGTTGTCGCGGTCGATTGACGCGGACCTCAAACGCGCTTGGAAGAATCGTGATGGCCAGACCAGCGCTTAGGCTCGGCGTTCTGATTTCCGGCTCCGGAACCAACCTGCAGGCGATGATCGACGCGATCGAGCGCGGCGAGGTCAACGCCGAAATTGCGGTCGTCGTCTCCAATCGTCCCCACGCCCAAGGGCTCGAACGCGCGCGCCGCCACTTCGTCTTTGGGTGATACGCGGAAGCGGAGAGGACCGCATTGCATCACGAGGATGGGGTGATGCCCATCTTTGCGGATCGGAGTCGCCGTCAGTGCGAGGACGA
>JAJYYI010000142.1:17963-19479 GCA_021801125.1 Deltaproteobacteria bacterium
AGGGCTCGAACGCGCGCGCCGCCATAGCCTTCCCACGCGCGTTATCGACCATCGCCAATTTCCGTCGCGCGAGGATTTTGATCGCAGGCTGGTAGCGGAGTTGAAGGCGCGTCAAGTCGGCCTGGTAGTGTGCGCCGGCTTTATGCGCATCTTGACGGCCGTGATGGTGCGGGAGTTTCCAAATCGAATAATGAACATACACCCGTCGCTCTTGCCCGCGTTCCGCGGCTTGGACGCGCAAAAAGCCGCGTTCGACTATGGCGTGCGTATCGCAGGATGTACGGTGCACTTCGTTGAGGAGGGTGTCGACGAAGGTCCGATAATCATCCAAGCCGCGGTGCCTGTGGAGCCTTCTGACACCGCCGAAGACCTGCGCCAACGGATCCTGGAGCAGGAGCATGTGATTTACCCACGAGCGATCGCGCTCTTCGAGCAGGGACGCCTCAGGGTTGAGGGGCGAAGAGTGTTGATCAGCGGTCTTCCCCAGGCGGTGCCACCCCAGCGCATTATCAATCCGCCACCGGGCTCGTGAAGGGCTTTCGCAGGGATCGTCGCGGCTGAACGAGGCGTTGCGAGACTTTTGAGGTGAAGCTTTCGATCGTCGTACCGATGCTTAATGAGAGCAAGGCGATAAGTGCCACCTTGCGCGCCCTTCGCATTGGGGCGCCTTCGGCCGAGATAATTGTGGTTGACGGCGGTAGCGCAGATGACAGTCGCGATATCGCGCGCGAACTATGCGACCAACTCCTGACGGCGCCGGCTGGGCGCGCGCGGCAGATGAACCGCGGCGCGGCTGCGGCGAGCGGCGACGTGCTGGCTTTCGTGCACGCCGACACGCTTGTGCCGCCGACGTTTTCGGCGGATATTGACAGCGCGCTGCGCGATCCAGCGATCGTGGGTGGCCGCTTCGACGTCGAGCTTGACGAACCTGGGCTGGTGTATCGCGCGCTTGGCCGCTTAATCAGCCTGCGCTCGCGCCTGAGCGGAGTAGGTACGGGTGATCAAGCGATCTTTGTGCGCGACAAGGCGTTCAGAGACCTCGGCGGCTTTAAGGAAATCGAGTTATGTGAGGACCTGGACTTCATGCGCAGGCTGAAAGGCCGCGGGCGCGCGGCCTGCCTGCGTTCTCGCGTGATCACTTCCGCGCGTCGATGGCGCGAGCAGGGAGTCTTGCGGACCGTGCTCTTGATGTGGTTCATAAAGATCATGTTCCTGCTCGGATGGTCACCTCGCTGGCTCACGCGGCGCTATTCGGACGCTCGCTGAACCGGCCCTAATCGGGCTAGCCGTATTCCGCAGAAGGCCGAAACAAGGAAGATCAACTTGGCAATGGTTGAAATTTACACCACGACCTACTGTCCGTTCTGCGATCGCGCCAAGGCGTTGTTGCGTCGCAAGAAAGTAAAGTTTGAAGAGATCGACGTCACCGATGAACCGGAGTTGCGCGAGGCGATGGTGGAGCGTGCGGGAGGCCGGCGCACCGTTCCGCAGATTTTTATCGATGGCAGGGCTATCG
>JAJYYI010000041.1 GCA_021801125.1 Deltaproteobacteria bacterium
GGTCGTCTTCCTTCCAGTACGCCTGGTCGCCGAACACCTCACGCTCATGGCCGTGCAGCAGATGTGGCAGTTCGGTGATGTCGGCTGCAGCCGCGTTGGTCGCGCTCAGACCGTGGACGATCCCACGCTTATCGGCGCCGATATGCAGCTTCATCCCGAAGTGCCAGTTGCGGCCCTTGCGCGTCTGCTTCATCTCGGGTCGCGCGTCGCGGTGGCGTTCCTGGTGGAAGCGGGGGCCGCGATGATGGTCGCGTTCACGATGGTCCCCGAGCGCACCAGCTGGCCACGCGCTTCGAGCAAGCCGCCGATCGCGGCGAAGATTGCCTTGGTGAGATCGTGCTTTTCGAGCAGATGACGAAAACGCAGGATGGTGGTCTCGTCCGGCACGATGTCGTCGCCCAGTTCCACCCGCGCAAAGCAGCGCATCGACTCGCTGTCGTAGATCGCGTCTTCGGCCTGCGGGTCCGAGAGGTTGAACTACTGCTGCAAAAAGTAGATGCGTAGCATCTTCTCCAGCCCCAGTGGTTGGCGGCCGTTGTCGGCTTTGGGATGGTGCGCCTCGATCAGCTTGCGCAGCCGCGCCCACGGAATCACCGCGTCCATCTCCGCCAGAAACCGCTCGCGCCGGGTCACCTTCCCCTTC
Organism: Deltaproteobacteria bacterium; assembly: GCA_021801125.1. GTDB lineage: Bacteria > Desulfobacterota > Binatia > Binatales > Binataceae > JAJYYI01. Next base: position 644 of record JAJYYI010000041.1, read on the forward strand.
GCGCTCCACGCCACCGATGCAAATGTCCGCTGACTACCCCTCCCCCCACCTCCTCATCGGCCGCTCGAACGCTTCCTTTGTACACGAACCGATCAGCTTGCGCAGAGATTCCCTAGCGTACCGTGCTCTCAGCCAGCTTCCGCAAGCTTCCACGATCGCCGATCGCAACCAGTAGGTCGTTCGACTCGATGACGGTCTGCGAGTCTGGAATCAGAGACAACGCTGCGTTACGACGCAAGGCCACGATACGAAGCTGGGGAAAATCATGTTCTACTTCGCGAATTCTGCGTCCGAGAATCGCGCTGGTTTCCGACACCCTGATTTCCTCCAGGTCGATTTCATCGCCACGTCCGGGCATGACCAACTCAAGAAAATCAACCACGGAGGGACGCAGGATCATCGTGGCCACGCGAAAGCCGCCCTGCTGGTATACCGTGATCACTTGATCGGCGCCCGCTAGCTTTAAGCGGCGATTTCCCGCGTCCGACTCGGCGCGGGCGTGAATTCGAATTTTCGGGTTTTTCTCGCGCGCGGAAAGCGTGATGTAAACATTGTCCGCGTCCGAGCCCGTCGCCACGACAAGCGCCCGTGCCGAGCCGATCGCCGCTTCCTCCAGCACCGAGTCTTCCAATGCCGAGGCGTTGAGATACGGAATAGCCAGGCGAGCCAGGTCGGCGGCGCAGGTCGGATCTGGATCGATCACCACCAGCGGAACCGAGTTGCGCTTCAGCTCTTCAGCCACCACGCGGCCAAATCGTCCAAACCCGCAGATGATCACGTGGTCGCGCAAATGTTGAATCATCCGATGCATTGCCGTCGCTCCCAGATGTTCTCTGAGCCGCCCTTCGATCAACAACTCGGCGATAACAGCCAGTAGATAAAACGAAGTACCGACGCCAGTGACGATGAATATTATCGTGAAGATCCGCCCTGCGCTGTCCAGAGGGTGAACTTCGTGATAGCCCACCGTGGAGATTGTGATTACGGCCATGTAAAGCGCGTCCAGCCACGGATATCTTTCAATGATGACATACCCCACCATCCCGAAGAGGGTGACGGAGACCATCCCTCCAACCGCAAGGATGAACCGCTTTGCGGGGGTCTCGAAGGCCCTTACCATTCGTCCTTCGGTGCCGCAACTTTCAGAACGACTGCCATAGCCATCATGTCATCTTCGGGGCCCGGGTCGGATGGGCTTCTCTGGGCTCCGCCAAGGGTTCCGTCAAGGGCTCCGCAACAATACGCGCGAATCTTTTAACGTCAGCCGGAGCTTATGGGACCGGCCAAGCGAGCCACCCATTCGCGCACTCGAAGGACTGCGTTCTCAATCCCTTCTCGCATCGCCGGCGAGATTCCCTCGAAACTCGGATTAGAGCATGCGGCGTCTTCGATCGCGATGATGCGTCCGCGCGAGGGTGCTCGCCCAAGCGTGCGCGCCAGATTAAGGGTGGCGACGAGACCCAGGTCGTGCGAAGAGAAAAAGCCGCCGTCAACGGCGTCGATGTCGCTCAAGTCCAGATCATGGATCGTCGCCGGCGGCGAGCCGAAGGAGGCCGCGTCGATTAGAATTACCGTCCCGGCCCCATCCATCAGTTCGATCAGACCCACCCCTGGCCGGTCCGCCACGATTATCTCGCATCCTGCCGGCGGCGACTTAGCAAGTTCGCGCGCCGCTTCCAAACCGGCCGCGTCGTCGCCCAGCGGACTGCCGACCCCGATAACGCGGATCAAGCCTTGCCCGATATCCACACGTCCATCACTCACGCTCGATTCGCAGCCTTAGGAAGTGGGTCGAGCACGATATGCACGGGTCGTAGTTCCGAATTGCCATCTCACACATGCGCGTTGCCTCGGCGTGGGTGCGATCCAGCAGCTGCGGAGCAAGCCCTCGCAGATCGGCCTCGATCTGCGCCTGGTTCTGCGAGGTCGGCGGGACAATTCGCGCGCGACGAATCAGGCCGGCGTCGTCGGTTTCGTAAAAATGATAAAGCGCGCCGCGCGGCGCCTCAGTGATCGCGCGGCCGGTGGCCGCGCGCGGGCTGAAATCCGCGTGAGGCGTCCCGGGCGGATCATAAGCGTCGATGATTCGCAGAGCCTCATGCACGGCATAGAGCATCTCGACGGCACGGGCGACGATGCTGGTATACGGATTCGAGTTCGGCCAGGGAATGCCAGTGTCAGCCGCCGCCGAAGCCACCTCAGCTCCTAACCGATCGAAGTTCAAGTTGACGCGCGCCAGGGGGCCCACGAAGTATGCGCCTCGTCCGCGGACCTTGGCGTGCAGCGCGTTCGAATAGGAGACCTGATGTTCCTCGAACAGCTCGTCGAAGGAATCAGCCGGCGCGTCGATCCCCTTGCTGGAGACGATGCGCCCTTCGTTCATCGGATATTCGTCAGGATGACGCAACGAGACGAATTCAATATCGCCCGAGCGATCCGGCAGGTCGAAACCGGCGACCCACTTGAGGCACTCCAAAACGTCGTCGCGCGCTCGCTTCAGATCCTCGCGCAATGCGGCTAGTTCCTGACGGCGCGGCGCCCGTGTGAAGCCGCCGACGCAGGTGCCGACGGGATGCACCGAGCGGCCGCCGAGCAGCGCCACGATTGCGTTTCCAGTCTTCTTGATTCTAAGGCCGCGCTCCACCGCCTCGCGATTGCGCTCGGCCATCGTAAAGATGCTTTCACATCCAAGAAAGTCAGGCGCGGCCAACATATGGACATGCAGCGCGTGGCTTTCTATCCATTCGCCGCAATAATACAACCGACGCAGCATCCGCACCGCCGGGTCGACCGACACCCCGAACATCGCTTCCAGCGCGTGCACGGCGCTCATCTGATAGGCTACGGGACAGATGCCACAGATGCGCGCGACGAGGTCAGGGACCTCGCGCGACTCGCGCCCGCGCAGGAAGGCCTCGAAGAAACGCGGAGGTTCGAAAATCTTGAGCTTTAGATCGGACACGCGCCCGCCGCGCATCGTGAGCTGCAGCGCGACTTCGCCCTCGACGCGCGCCACGTATCCGAGCCTAATCGTCCTGGTTTTTCTTTCCGTTGATGGCATCGACAGCTTCCCGCCAAGGGCGCACGTAGCCGTTGATTCCGCGCAGTCGCCGGATTGATTCTTCGGGCGACAACCCTTGCGAGGTGAGGAGCCGCGCGAAAGATCTCATGTTTTGATCGTCCGCCGGCCCGAAGCATCCATAGCACCCGCGGTTCATCGCGGGACACAACGCACCGCATCCCGTTCGCGTCACCGGACCGAGGCACGGCTCTCCCTTTGCCACTACTACACAGACATTGCCCCGCCGCTTGCATTCCATACACACGCTGTAGGACGGCAACGTTGGCGGCGCGCCGGAGAGCAGCGACCTGACCACGGTCAGGAGTTCCCGCTTGTCAACCGGACATCCCCAAATCTCGTAGTCCACGCGCACGTGCTCCGATATCGGAGTCGACGTGGAGAGCGCCGCGATGAACTCCGGGCTCGGATATACGGCGCTCTTGTACCGGTCCAGGTCATCCCAGTTGCGCAGCGCCTGAATTCCCCCTGCCGTTGCGCAGGCACCGATTGTAACGAGAAAACGGCTCTCTTCGCGTACCTGAACCACTCGACGAGCGTCCTCGGGCGTGGCGACGCTGCCTTCGACGAAGGCTATGTCATAGGGGCCCGCGAGCATCCGCCCGCGCGCCTCGGGAAAGTAAACGACGTCAACCAGACGGCCCAGAGCGAGAATCTCGTCCTCGGCGTTCAGAAACTGCAATTGGCATCCGTCGCACGAGGCGAACTTGAACACTGCCAGACGCGGCTTTTTCATATTCCGCCAACCGCGAGCATTCGCTCCACCGTACGATAGGCGAAGATCGGACCGTTCTTGCACACGAAGTGCTCGCGATACTGGCAATGGCCGCAAAGGCCGACGGCGCATTCCATCTGCCGCTCCATCGATAGATAGATCGCGCCGTCATCGACTCCTTTGCCGACCAGCCCTCGCGCAGCATACCGCATCATCACTTCCGGCCCGCACATCATCACTATCGTGGACGGCGTCACCTGAATTTCCTCGAGAAGGTCAGTGACGACGCCGACGCGAAAATGCCAGCTCTTGTCTGGACGGTCGCTGGTCAGATAGACGCGCGTGCGCGGCGCGTGGCGCCATTGATCGAATTTCTCGCGGTATAAGAGATCGTTAGGCGCCTTAACGCCGTGCAGGATTTGCAAATCGCCGTATTCGTCGCGATGACGAAAAATGTAATTAATCACGCCGGTGACGGGCGCGCATCCGAGCCCGCCGGTCACGATCACGACGTCGCGGCCGCGCGCTTCCTCCATAGGCCATCCGTTGCCGTACGGCCCGCGCAGGCCCACGACGTCGCCCGGTTTCCACCCCATCATCACCGACGTCACCCGCCCGGCAAGGCGAATTGTATGCTCGATTACCCCGGGTTCATCAGGATCGGAGACGATCGAGATCGGAACCTCGCCCACGCCGAAGGCGTAAAGCATGTTGAACTGACCCGCCTTAAACCGGTATTCGGCGCGCGTCGCCGGTTCGACGAACTGCATCGAGAAGGTATAGATTCCCTCCGTCTCAACGCGTCGCGCTACGATGCGCGCGGGATGAATCATGTACGGCGTGATCATCGAGCCGTTCGTGCGCCGCGCGAGCCGCGAATCGCGGCCACCTCCTCGGTAAGGTCAATTCCCACCGGACACCACGCGACGCACCGGCCGCACCCGGTACAGCCCGAAGTGCCGAACTGATCAATCCATGACGCGAGTTTATGGGTGAGCCACTGGCGATAGCGATCGTGAATGCGGCTGCGAAAGTTAAATCCATGGACGCGCGCATGTTCCAGAGAAAAGCAGGAGTCCCATTTCCGCACTCGCCGACTCATGTTGCCTTCGATCTCCTGCACGTCGAGGACGGTGTGACAAAAACAAGTCGGGCACACCATAGTGCAGTTGGTACACGACAGGCAGCGTGCCGCGACGTCGTCCCATCGCGGATTTTCCGCTTCGTCGTACAAAAGCCCGGGCAGGTCGGAAGCGTCCATCCGTCGAACCTGGTGCTCCGCGCACTCGGCTATCGCCCGCACTTCCATCTCCACTGCTGACGCAGTGGCTTGTCCGAGACTCAATGCGGCAATAATCGAGGCGCCGCGCTCGGAGCCCGCACGAACGAGAAAGCCCTCGTCCAATTCGGTCATCGCCAGGTCATACCCAGTCTTCGCCTGCGGCCCGGTATTCATCGAGGCGCAAAAACACGTCGGCGCCGAATGGGTGCAATTGACGGCGATCAAGAGCGCGTCCGCACGCCGGGCGGCATAGTGCGAGTCCTGAAAGAGATCTTGAAGAAAGATGCGATCCTGAATCGCGACAGCCGCTAGGTCGCATGCGCGGACGCCGATGATTGCTAGGCGAACGGCCGCAGGGGCCGTCTCAGTGGCTTGGAAACCCCGGCCTCTCCGGCGAATCTCGAGCACCGTTTCTTCGGGGGCGAAAAACAAAGGCTTAAGCGAGCCAGGCCCGTTGACAACGCCAAAGATCTCGCCAGGTCGCCCGCTACCAATTCTCTACCTTCCTGGCGACTGTTCCTCTCGCCTGCCGACAGGCATCTGGCTCATCGCGCGCACTTCGTCGAACGCAACGGCGCCTTCGCGCTCAACCGGCCCAAGAACACGGTAGCCGTCGCGCCAAAGCATCGCGATCAACTCGTCAAGTTGTGGCTTCGGAAGATAATACGCCTCTCTCAACGACCGGCCCTCGGCTGAAAACTATACTTGCCTCGTGTCCAACTGTTAACGCGGTCTCTGCACGTCGACAATCCTAAACGCCCGTAGCCGCGTGAATGAATCTCGCCGCGGAAAGACGAGTCCGCTGGCGCGCTAGTTCCCAACGCTAATCCGGCCAGCGTCAAACGTGTCCGCAGCCGCAACGCTGAAGTGAGCAATTGTCGAGCCGGGGGCTCGCTCGTCAGATAATTCCGGTCGAACAAGCCAACCGTGCTTCAGTCTCCGAGCACCCCTGGGGCGTCTCGCAGGCCATAACCCTATCGTACTCCACTGCAGACGCGATCCAACAGCGGTCTCGAAGGGACCCGGACGCGCCGCACCGCATCAAGATCATTTCGGAAATTGGCACACGGCTTGCCCGGTTTAACACTGGAGAAAAAATTATGCAGCGTCCTCTCAAAATAACGTCACGCGATTTTCGGCTGAATCCAGCCTTCGAGGCTGAAATCCGCGAGAAGGCGACGGCTCTTGAGACCTTTTATCGCCGATTAACCGGATGCGAAGTAACCGTCGAAGCTCCCGCTTTACGGCACCACCGCAAAGGCGGGCCATTCGTGGTTCGAATCCGCATGGTTTTGCCCGGCAAGGAACTGGAGGTACATCGTCAGGCCGAAGAAGAATTATCGCAAGCGATTCGTGAGGCGTTCGATGCCGCGCGCAGACGAATCGAAGACTACGCTCGAGCGCAAAGCGGTCGCGTGAAGACCCACGAATCAGCCGCGGCCGGTCGTGTTACGACTTTGGAACCCGACCTCGACTACGGATTTCTCGAGACTCCCGACGGGCGCGAAATCTACTTTCATCGAAACAGCGTCCTCAAGGGCGGTTTCGAAAAACTTAAGATCGGATCGGAGGTGCGGTTTGTCGAAGAACAGGGGGAAAAAGGCCCCCAAGCCAGCACGGTGAGCATAACGAAAATCTAAGGCTAAGGCGCCGAAATCGAGAGGCGTGACTAAGGCTGGACTGCGTTGCTATGGCGCTAGCGATGTATCCGCTCGACACAGTGCTGGGCCAAAAGGGTCAAGCAGCGAGACGAAAACGCGTGGGTAGCCGGCAAAGCATCATTTGCGTTTGGGCGCGCCAATAGCGACCGCGACTGCTCGAGGCTTCGCCGAATCAGCGCAGTGCCGGCCATTCGCTACGGCCTGCCCATTCCTTTGCCTTGGCGATTGCGATGCGGATCGCCTTGCCTTCATCATAGCCTTCTTCCAGCAACGCGTTGGCAATCTCAATCGCCTTCAACCTGACCTCGGGCGGCAGGTTGCGCATCGACCTTGGGTAGTAATCTTCATTCCACGGCATAAGCCTTCAGTCCCTTTCGTGCTTGGTGCTGGTCGGGAATGATCCCGTAGCATCAAGCATGCCGTCAGGGCATGACGAGCCCAAGGAAGCCAACGTAGTCCACAGGAACGATTGCGTCGGTTACCGGATGTGTTTTTGCGGTCCTCTACCAAGGCCCACAGCAAGGCAAAGCGGCACGGCCGTTGCTGAATGTTGCTATCAGGAACGGCTGTCCGACGAAATTCGCCACCACGGATTGATGACGTATCCGAAAATCAGGTGAACCGAGGCAGCGATCATCCGGGAAGCCGTGGCGCATGCCGGTCCTCGCGAGAGAGCACGAACAATGAGCGAACTGGCTGTTTTTACGGGCCTTGCGAACCCGCCGCTCGCTCACGCCATCGCGGAAAAGTTAGGCGTTGCCCTTCGAGGACGGGCGATCCAGCGATTCCCAGATACGGAGCTAAACGTCGAACTTACCGACACGGTTCGCAACTGCGACGTATATCTTGTCCAGCCCACCGGTCCGCCGGTGGACCAGAACCTGGTTGAGTTGCTCTTCATGGGGGACGCGTGTTGGCGGGCGGGAGCGTCGAAGATAACAGCCGTCACCCCATACTTCGGTTACGCTCGGCAAGACCGCAGAGCAAAAGGCCGAGAGGCTATTGGCGCCCGTTTGGTCGCTGACCTGCTGAAAGCTGCGCGCATCAGCCGGTCAGTGGCAATCGACCTCCATAGCCCCAGCCTTGAGAGCGTATTCAGCCTTCCAGTCGAACAGTTGAGCGCGATCGACGTGCTTGGCAGCGTGCTACGTGATCTGATGCCCTCCGACGGTGTGGTCGTCGCTCCGGACCTGGGCGCGGTGAAACTGGCCCAGCGCTACGCTCAATTGCTGAGCCTGCCCATGGCTGTGGTGCACAAGGTTCGCACCAGCGCTGAAACGGTCGAGGTGCGCAGCGTGATCGGCGAAGTCCGCGGGCGCGCGCCGATTGTCGTGGATGACATGATCTCCACGGGTGGAACCATAGCGGCCGCAATCACCGCTCTGGTCGCCGCAGGCGCGTCGACCGAGGTGCTCGTAGCTGCGACGCACGGCTTACTGACCGGCTCAGCGGTCGAGCGGCTAAGGCCACTCCCGCTCAAGCGGCTGTTGGTGACCGACAGCCTGTTGGTTCCAAAGCCTGCCAACTTCCCCATCAACACGGTGAGCGTAGCTCCGTTGCTGGCAGACGCGATCGCGCGCCTGCACCTGGGCCGGTCTTTGGGAGGCCTGATTGCACATCGCTAAGCGAGGCCGATCAGCCCTTTTCGGAAGCCTCGGCGACGTGCCGACCGTCGCGCAGTTGGCCTGACGCAAAAGGCTCTACGATTAGTGCCGACCGCCAGAGAAAGGATAGGAAAATTTCAGTGCATACGCCGCGAGCTTCTCAAAAAACGCGGGAATCATACTTGAGCAGCGACACCTAGAAGCGCACCGAACAAGGCATAGTTGAGAGTCCAGTCGAGCTTCTGGATCGCGCAGCATCCACAATCGCCGAGCCGGCGCACCGGTTTGGCCAGGACCCCGGATTCTGGGCCGAGCGCTTCCATAGTCGCATGGCGGCTCTGGAGTTCCTGCCTAACTCGCCCACGCTCATGAACGCGGGCATCGCAGGTGGTCAGCTTTCCGCCTGTTTCGTGCTCCCGCTGGAAGACGATCTGGAATCGATTTTCGCAACGCTCAGACTGGCGGCGCGCATCCAGCAAACCGGCGGCGGAACGGGTTTTTCTTTCAGCACGCTGCGGCCGCGCGGCGATCTGGTTCGTTCAACCGGCGGAATTAGTTCAGGTCCACCCTCCTTCATTGAGCTTTTCGACCATGCCACTTCGGTCATTCGCAGCGGCGGTCGACGTCCGGGAGCAAACATGGCGGTGCCGCGCGTCGATCATCCGGATATTCAGGAATTCATCGCCGCTAAGCGCCAGGCGCAAACATTGAGCAATTTCAATTTATCAGTGAGAGTGACCGACGAATTTTTTGAAACCCTACAGTTGCACCAGCGATTTCCACTCCGCAATCCACGGGACGGCAAAATCGTTCGCTGGATCGACCCGGGCCATCTCCTCGACGGGATCGCTCAAGCGGCTTACGAGTGCGGCAATCCCGGCCTGTTATTCCTAGACGAAATTGAGCGCTCCAACGTGACTCCCGCTTTGGGGCGGATCGAAGCGACGAACCCCTGCGGCGAGCAACCGTTGCTACCTTACGAGTCTTGCATCCTCGGTTCGCTCAATGTCGCGGCGTTGGCGAGCAACGGAGTCGTGAATTACGAGGGACTCCGAGAAGCGGTTCGCGATGCGGTTACGTTCCTGGACAACGTGACCGAGGCGAATCACTACCCATCTTCCGAAATTGAGCACGCAAGCCGCCTGAGGAGAAAAATTGGTTTGGGTGTCATGGGATGGGCAGACTTGCTTGCGATGGCGGGGCTGCCGTACGACTCCGAAGAAGCACGAAAGCTCGGCGCTCGGCCTGCCGCGTTCATCACGGCGCGGGCCAGGGCCGTTTCAGCGGAATTGGGTGTTCAGCGCGGCTCCTTTCCGGCGATCACGCAAAGCGTCCGGCCCGCTCGCGGCTTCGCGGCATTGCGCAACGCGACCGTCACATGCATCGCGCCCACCGGCACAATTAGTCTTCTAGCGGGATGCTCCAACGGCATCGAGCCGTTTTTCGCGCTAGCCACCAGGCGGCGAGTCCTCGATAATCGCCCCGTGACCGAGGTAAACCCGCTCGTCCGGGAGGCGCTCGGATCGCTTGGCGCTGCCGGCGAGGCGGCCTTAGCGCAACTGCAAGCGACGGGTTCGCTCACCGACTCACCTGGGATTCCCGAGCAGATCAAGCGACGCTTTCAGATTACGCTAGAAATCGCGCCGTGGGCGCATCTGCAAATGCAAGCAGCCTTCCAGGCCCACGTAGACGGCGCGGTCTCTAAAACGGTTAATTTACCGGCCGATGTTCGCCTCGAGACCGTAAGGAAGGTTTTTTTGACCGCGCATGGGTTACGTCTCAATGGGTTGACCGTATATCGGCACGGCTCGCGCCGCGGACAACCGTTGTCGCTGGTTCATGAGCATGCGTGCTCCGACTGTCGCGAATGCGCAACGTAAGCTTGCGCGGCTTAAGGAAGAAAGATGCTCGAAAAGGAGCCCGCGCGTCTTCTTAACCCCAGCGGGCTTTCGAGCTTATGGGCCGCCGCCAGAAAACGCGCCGCCTGCGCAAAGCTCACGAACGAAACGTAACTAAAAAGCCGGAAATCCGCGCCACCGCTCACGGGGCGAGGTAGCGTAGCAACCGAGGGTCTTCGCGGACCGTTTTGGAGGATCCTTCGAGCACCACACGCCCGCGGTCGAGCACGTATGCGTAGCTTGCGACGCGCAATGCGAGATCGAGATGCTGCTCCACGAGGACGACGACGATTTGTCCCGCCAAGCGCTGCAAGCGTTCGGCTATCTCCTCGATCACGCCGATCCAAACCCCTTCGGTGGGTTCATCAAGCAGCAGCACCTTCGGGTTGCCGAGCAGTGCGCGACTTATCGCCAGCATCTTGCGCTCCCCGCCGCTCAACGTACCCGCGACTTGGCCCAATCGCCCCGCCAGCTTTGGAAACACCTGCAGAACGCGCTCGATCGCGTCCTGCTCGTTGTTTGCGAGCGCACCCACTGCGAGGTTCTCACGCACCGTCAGCGTGCTGAACACGGCCTGCTCCTGGGGAACGTACCCCAGGCCGAGCGCGACACGACGCTCGGTGGGAAGATGAGTCACGTTGCGGCCGAGCAGAGATACGGCGCCGCTCGAGGCCTTGAGCTCGCCAACAACCGTTTTCATCAGTGTAGTCTTGCCAGCCCCGTTGCGGCCAAGCACCGCCACCGCACCCCTTTCAGGCGCATCCATCGAAACGCCGAACAGCGCCTGGCTGCGGCCGTAGAACGCGCACAACCCGTTCACGGAAAGTCCCGAACCGTCAGACACGAGCCAGGTAGACCTCCTGCACGCGCTTACTCGCCTGAATCTCCTCGACCGTGCCGCCGTCGAGGACATTTCCTTGATCGAGAACGGTCAACACGTCGCAAATGTCTCGAATGAAATCGAGATCGTGCTCAACAATCACCACGGAACATCGATCTTTTATCGGCCGCAATAGCTCCGCGGTGATTCGCCGCTCCTCCAGGTTCATGCCCGCGGTGGGTTCATCGAGCAATAGCAACTTAGGCTCCGGCGCCAACGCCATAGCGATCTCGACTAACTCCTGCTCACCATGCGACAGCACACCTGCACACTCATCCATTCGTTCCGCGAGGCGAAAATGCTCCAGAGTCTCCATTATGCGGAAGTGAAGCGCCTGCCTCGTGCGAGACCAGATCAAGCTGGTGAGCGGGCTCTGTGCCTGAAGCGACAGCAGCACGTTGTCGTAAACGGACAAGGACGGAATGACGCTGGTGATCTGAAATTTGATGTTGATACCAACGCGCGCCCGCTCCTCAGGCGGTTTCTCCGTGATATCGTGGCCGGCGAAGAAGATCGTTCCCGCCGTCGGGGACTCCGCGCCGGCAATACATTTGAGCAGCGTACTCTTGCCCGAGCCGTTGGGGCCGATAAGCCCGTGAACCTCATGCTCACCGACGGTCAGGCTGACCTGGTTCAGCGCCGTCAGCTCGCCGAACATCTTGGTTACATTGCAGGCTTCAAGCAGCGGCATCGCTCTTCGCCTGCGCAGGCGGCCTCACCTAGCGCGGTCTCCGTCCGAACGAGCCGGCACGCTCTCTTTCGGAAACTAACAATCCCACCAAACCCTTGGGCTGGAACATTATGACGAGCAGCAATACCACGCCGAGGATGATCGGCCAGACCTCGGGAAACCGATCGGAGAGAATAAAACTCACATGTTCGATCACTACCACGCCGATCACCGCGCCAACCAGAGTGCCAACTCCGCCGAAAAGGGCGTACAGAACGATTTGTGTCGAAAGCACTACGCCCAGCATGTTCGGCCATACGAAGCCCTCGTGGAACGCATACAGGCCGCCCGCGAGGCCGGCGATCGCACCGGCGAGGGCGAAGACCAGCGTCTTCAGATGCTGTACTCGGTAGCCAAAAAAGGCTACGCGGGTCTCTTGATCGCGCATTCCGGCCAGCGCCAGACCAAACTGTGAGCGAACTAGGAAACGACAAATGAGATAGACGATTACCAGTGAGCCGAAGGCAAGGTAGTAAAAAGCGACGCCTTCGACCAGCTCATAGCTCCCCGCTCTCAGAGGACTAATCGATGGGATACCGTTCTGGCCGCCCAGATAATACCAACTGCGAGCCAACCGATCTCCGGCGTACGCCCCGGTGAGCGTGCCAAGCGCGACGAAGATCATGCTCGCCAATCTCCGGCCCAACAACACCAGGGCCGCGATCAAAAGCGAGAAAGCAAGCCTCACCAAAGCCGCAGCCGGCAACGCTAAAAAGGCGGAACTCACGCCTAAATCGCGGGCCATCAGCGCCACCGCGTAGCCAGCGCCGCCAAAGAACAGCGCTTGCCCAAAGCTCAGGATTCCCGCGAACCCCCAGACCAGGTCGAAACTTAGCGCCAGCAACGACAAGATGAGAACGCGGGTTACGAAGACCGTCCAACCCACCCAGAATCAGCGGCAGCACGGCGAGAACCAGGACGCCGGTTATCTCAAGCAGAGGAATTACGGCGACCTCGCGTCGACTGAATCCGCTCATATCGTCCTCGCCCTCTGATTCCTCACGATGAGGGCGGCGCGCCACCGCACCCGCCCTCATCGAGACGGGAATAATCAGGTTTCGAAACTCTTGCCGCGGCGCCGAGGGTCAGCATTCTTTAGGGTCAACCAGACCCTCGCTGCGCGCCACAATTTCGTACCGCCCGCCTTTGGCAACAGCCGTGTACATTTTCATCTTGGAATGGCGCTTTCCTGGTACCACTTCGGCCGGGCCTCCCGGACCGTCCTCGATTTTGGCATGGTCGAGCGCTGTTGAAACCGCATTACAATCGACCTTACCTGCTTCTTTGACCGCAACTTCTCAGAGCTTGAGCCCGCGATACATGCCGATAGCCGCGCTGCCAGCGGCGAAGAGAATTTTGCCCGGGAACAACTTGTCGTATTCGTGCTGGATCTTTTTGCTCGTTGGATCGGTCGCGTCCACGGCCCGAAAATAATCAAGGCAGCTAGCCAGCCCTTCTATCTCTTCGGGACGATTGATATTCAATGTATTTTCATCGTAGTAGACGCACGCCAAGCGGCCGCCCCGCTTCTCGAACCCAACCTCGTGGAGCTGCTTAAAGAACGGCCCAACGCCAGGTGGTATGACGGTGTTAAACACCACGTCCACCTTCTCCGTCATGATTTTGTTTACCGTCGCGCCGTACTCCACCTGATCGAGCGGATAGTACTCCTCGAAAATCACCTCGCCTCCGTTGGCCTGGATCACCTTGCGCGCGTATTGGTTTAGCACGTGCGGCCAAACGTAATTCGCTGACGGGAGCGCGAAGCGCTTCCCTCCGTTCTTTATCAACCAAGGAATAAACTCGTCACACTGTTGCGCCGGGGTCGGCCCCGTGCAGTAGATGAACGGCGTGCACTCTTTTCCCTCGTAGAGTTGGGGGTAGATGTAAAGAGTGCGCCCACGCGTGACGATAACGTCTTTAACCCGGACTTCCGTTTTCCGAGTTGATTACCAATTTGGTAAAATGCTGGAAAACCCCTGATAGACGTGGGTTTCGACGCGATCGGGGTGGTGCGGAGGCAGAGCGGTGGTGGGTGAGACGCAAAATCGGGCCTTTCAGCTCTCGTTCAATAGCTCGTTGAAGGTCGACTTCCAAGGTTCACGGGTGACCTCCGACGGCGGCTTGCTGCTGGTGCGGGAGTTGGATGAACGGTTGGGCTTCGGCCAGCTCATCGAGCGGCACTTGAACGACCAGCGCGGAATGAACGCGCAGTTACTGCTAACCGACCTCGTGCGGCAGTCGGTCTACAGCCGACTGGCGGGTTACGAGGATGTCAACGACGCCGAGCGGCTGTCCCAGGATCCGACCTTCCGGCTCATCGGCTCCAGCAAGATTTGGGAGCGCGGCGGGGCGTTGACCTCGCGCTTGCAGTCCTTCGAGACCGCAGTACTGACGCAGAAGAAGAACCTGGCCGGTCTGGCCGCGCTCAATCGGGAGCTGGTCGCCAGGGCGGAAGCCATCGATGCACCGCAGCGGGTAGTGCTGGACATGGACAGCACCGAGATTCCGGTATACGGCGAGCAGGAGCAGAGCGCCTACAACGGACACTTCGAGTCTACCTGCTATCACCCGTTGCTGTTGTTCAATGGCGACGGCGATTGCGTGGCCGCCAAGCTGCGGCCCGGCAACGTCCACAGCGCCGAGGGCCGGGAGGAGTTGTTGCTGCCCGAGATCGAGCGCCAACAGCAGCAGGGCAAGGAAGTGGCGTTCCGCGCCGATGCGGCCTTCGCCAAGCCGGAGATCTATGAGGCGCTGGAAGAGCGCGACGTGAAGTACGCTATTCGTCTTACTGCCAACGACAACTTGGAGCGGGACATTGCCGAGTTGCTGACCCGGCCAGTGGGAAGGCCCAGCTACAAGCCACTGGTCTGGTTCAAGAGCTTTCTTTACCAGGCGGCGAGTTGGAAGACGGCGCGGCGGGTGGTGGCGAAGGTCGAGTTTCACTTCGGCGAATTGTTCCCGCGCGTCGGCTTTATCGTGGCCAATCTCACGGCGGCGAGCTGGGCGGTGGTGCGCTTCTACAACAAACGCGGCACGGCGGAACAGTGGATCAAGGAAGGCAAGCAGGCAGTGAAGATGACGCGGCTGAGCTGCCACCGCTTTCGCGCCAACGAGGTGCGGCTGTGGTTGAGTCTGATCGCCTATAACCTCGGCAACTTGTGGCGGCGGCTGGCGCTGCCCAAGGCCATCGGCAACTGGTCACTCACGAGCTTGCAGCAGCGCCTGGTGAAGACCGGCGGCCGGTTGGTCAAGCACGCGCGCTATTACTGGCTGCTGCTGGCGGAGAGTCATCTCACCCAGCGGCTGTTTGCCGGGATGTTGCGGAAAATCGCGGCCGTGCCGATACTGGCCGGGTAGCTTGGGGCGTTGGCAGAATTCAAAATCGAGCGGCCACTCAGATGAAAAACGCCGAGGTTTCTTTGGAAATCGGGTGCGGGTGGCCCGGATCGGCCTCTCAGCCCGGCGAAGCGACAGCGCTAAGCGCCTTGTCGACCAGGCCAAGCGCGCGCCGCGACACACCCCTCGGAAATTGGCATTACGGCGCTCCTTTGCGCTATGACTCTGCTGACAGGAAGGGGTCAAAATGGAAATTCCGGATCACAATGATCCCAGCCCTCTCAGGTCTATGGTCACGACCCAGACGCCACGAAGGCGCCGCACCGGGATGGAGATTTTGGACTTCCGCCGATCGAGGATTTCGAAAATATGGATGCGCTGACCGTTGACCGCATACAGTTCGCCTTTACCCTTGTTTTTCATTACCTGTTTCCCCAGCTCACGATGGGCCTGGCACTCTTGATCGTGATCTTCAAGACGGTCGCCCTTCGAACAGGGAAAGAACATTACAACCGGGCCGCGCGCTTTTGGGCCAGGATATTCGCGGTTAACTTCGCGATGGGCGTGGTTACTGGCATCCCTATGGAGTTCCAGTTCGGCACCAACTGGGCAGGGTTCTCCAAGGCCGCAGGCGGCGTGCTTGGCCAAACGCTGGCCATGGAGGGAATTTTTTCGTTCTTTCTTGAGTCAAGCTTCCTTGGGTTGTTTCTATTCGGCGAGCGCCGGTTGGGACCGATCGCCCATTGGCTTAGCGCTTTCCTCGTCTTTCTGGGATCGTGGCTATCCGGCTTTTTCATCATCGCGACCAACGCGTGGATGCAACATCCGGTTGGTTACCAAATCACACCTACCGGACAAATCGATCTAGTCAGTCTCTGGTCGCTACTGACGAACCCTTGGCTCCGCTGGCAATATCCTCACAACATGACGGCGTCCGTAATTACAGCGAGCGTCGTGATGGCCGCGACTGGCGCTTTTTATTTGCTGTCCAACATCCATCTGGACTACGCGCGGACTTTTCTACGAACCGGGGTCATCGCGGGAGCAATCGCCTCGTGCCTGATGATGTATCCATTGGGCGACAGCCAGGGTCGCAATGTTGCGCAGTATCAGCCGGTGACCTTTGCTGCGATGGAAGGGCTTTTTCACACTGAACGCGGAGCCCCGCTGGCGATTCTGGGTCAGCCGGACATGCAGGCCCAAACGCTCGACAACCCGCTGATCGTTCCCAACGTGCTAAGCTTCCTCACGTATCGACGCTGGAAGGCGAAGGTTAAAGGTCTTGACGCTTTTCCCCGGAGCGAATGGCCCGACAATGTACCTCTACTGTATTACGCCTATCACAACATGGTTGGCTTGGGCACGTTTTTCATTGCTATTCTTTTAATCGCAGCACTGGCGCTCTGGCCCGGGTGGCTTTACGAATCGCGGCTGCTGCTGTGGGCGTTGATGTTGCTCGCACCGTTTCCATACATCGCGACCACCTTCGGCTGGATGACTGCTGAATTGGGACGGCAGCCATGGCTGATTTATGGTCTGATGCGAACGTCGCAGGGTGCCTCTCCAAGCGTCTCCGAAGGCAATGCACTCTTTACGCTGATCGGTTTCGTGGGGATGTATGGCGTTCTCTCAGTATTGTTTCTGTTCCTGATTTACTTTGAGGTGCAGCGTGGCCCGGCTCGCGAAGCACCTTTCAACGGACCAGTGCGTAATCCAAACTGACGCTGAAAAAGGAAACGCAGCCATGGTGCTTTTCTGGTTCTGGGCAGTTGCCGCAATGCTAACGATTTATGCCGTGTTAGACGGCTTTGATATCGGCGCCGGCATCGTCCACCTGTTTGTAGCACGCAACGACACTGAGCGCCGCCTCGTGCTGCGTTCGATCGGTCCTGTATGGGACGGTAACGAGGTGTGGCTTATCGCGGCAGGCGGAACGCTCTTCATGGCGTTCCCGACGCTCTACGCATCAAGCTTCAGTGGCTTTTACCTGCCTTTGAGCCTCGTGCTCTGGCTTCTGATACTTCGGGGAATTGCGATCGAGTTTCGTAGCAAGATCGCTAGCCCCGTCTGGTCGCCGTTCTGGGATGTCGTTTTTGCCAGCGCCAGTGCCGGATTGGCCGGGTTTTACGGCGTTGCAATTGGCAACGTGGTGCGCGGCGTGCCGCTTGACCAGAGTGGGTTTTTCTTTCTTACCCTATGGACCGACTTCCGGGTCGGGGGCCGCGTAGGAATCCTGGACTGGTTCACAATCCTGGTCGGCCTCGCGACGTTTTTCGCGATGGCGGCGCATGGTTCCTTGTGGGTCGCGTTGAAGACTGATGGCGAGCTGGAAACGCGCTGTCGTCAAGCCGCGAATCTTTTGTGGTGGCCGGTGCTGCTGTTCACCGTACTAATCCCGATTGTGAGTCCGATGGTTCAGCCGCATTTGCTCGACCGTATCGCACACCATCCGTGGGGCTACATCTTCCCGGCATTCGCGCTCGCCGGGCTGGCCGGGATGCGTTATTTCAACCGAGCTCAAAGCGCCATTCAGGCTTTCATCGCTTCGTCGCTCTACGTGCTGGGTATCGCCACCAGCACGACGTTCGGCCTCTGTCCCTACGTGCTCCCATCCACGATCGACTCGAGATTCTCGCTCAGTATCGCGAATGCTGCCGCACCGCCAAGCGCGCAGCGCATTGGATTCTTTTGGTTTATTCCGGGAATCATACTCGCCTTTGTCTATCTACGTTTCGGCTACCGGGGTTTTGCCGGCAAGGTGGATGTTGAGGGCCAAGGTTACTGAAGACAGCTACAGCCAAGATGTCCATTACGATGAGCGGGGATTTCGCCACAACCGCTCCCCTGCTTTTTACCTCTCATAACCTCCTTTATGAGAGATAAAAGAGGGTGCCCAAACGAGCTGGATTACCGCCGCGCGCGGCGCTCGAAATACTGCGCCGGCCGCAGCACCATCACGCCTTCGACGCGCTTGCCATAGAGGTGTCCAAAGTGGCGGCCGTCGCCGGTCAGCAGGAAATCCGCCTTTAATGGCATTGCGCATCGAACTGGTAATGCCGCCAAGAACCACGTCCACGCGGTCGCGTTGAATCAGTTTGCGCACGTTGGCCACGGCGACCGACTCATTCGACGCGGTGTCCTCGATGTAAAGCTCAATCGGGCGACCGAGCAAACCACCGTTCGCATTATTGAATCTCGCATAAAATAGTGACAAAGGTTGCGATGTTTGCTAATGTATAAGGCATGGGAAATCCAGCGGGTGTGCGGAGGGATTTCGCTGCGTTGGAAGAGCGGCGAATGGAGGCGGCGCGATTGCTGCGAGCCGGAGTCAGCCAGGCTGAG
>JAJYYI010000043.1 GCA_021801125.1 Deltaproteobacteria bacterium
CAAGTCCTTGACGCGTCCACCGCGGATGAGCACCACTGAGTGCTCCTGCAGATTGTGTCCGACGCCGGGTATGTAGGTCGTAACCTCATAGCCGTTGGACAGTCGTACGCGCGCGACTTTGCGCAGCGCGGAGTTGGGCTTTTTCGGGGTCGAAGTATACACGCGCGTGCATACGCCACGCTTCTGCGGCGAACCGCCAAGCGCTGGCGCGCTCGTCTTATAGCGTTTTTTCTGCCGCGCACCGCGGATCAATTGGTTAATCGTGGGCACTGTATATCCGCCAACCTTGCTTCGCGCGCAACCGGCTGACACCGGCCGTCGTCTGTGAGGTGAGTAAACCCTTCGAACAGACCGCCCAAGGATGCGCGCGCACCCTTGGGCGACGCCAGCATTGTTACGCTAAAGCTCCGTTATTGTCAATCTCCAGCGGTGGCCTCCACACCTGAAAGCTCGACCGCCGGCGCCGTTTCAACTTCGCCAAGAGGCTGGACGTCGATTCGCTGGTAGGCCGGCATCCCCGTGCCCGCCGGAATCAACCGCCCCATGATCACGTTCTCCTTAAGCCCCACCAATCGGTCAACCTTGCCATTGATCGAGGCTTCAGTCAGCACCTTGGTCGTCTCCTGGAACGAGGCCGCCGAGATGAAGCTCTCGGTAGACAGCGAGGCCTTGGTTATGCCGAGCAACATGGGCTCGGCGATCGCCGGCTCCCCGCCGCGGCCAAGCACCTGCATATTCTCTTCCTCGAAGCGCCAGCGCTCGACCTGGTCGCCGATCAGGAAACTGGTGTCTCCGACTTCCTTGATCCGCACCCGCCGCAGCATCTGGCGCACGATTACCTCGATGTGCTTGTCGTTAATCCGCACGCCCTGCAGCCGATACACTTCCTGTATTTCATCCACAAGATACTTGGCCAAGGCCTTTTCACCCAGGATGGTGAGGATGTCATGCGGATTCGAAGAGCCTTCCATCAATGGATCGCCGGCCTTGACCGAATCGCCCTCGTGAACCGAGATATGCTTACCCTTGGGAATCAGATACTCTCGCGGCTCGCCGACTTCGGGCGTGATCATCACCTTGCGCTTGCCTTTGGTGTCTTTGCCGAAGGAGACCACGCCGTCGATCTCCGCGATCACCGCGAACTCCTTGGGCCGGCGCGCCTCGAACAACTCGGCCACGCGCGGCAGACCCCCGGTGATATCCTTGGTCTTGGTCGTCTCGCGCGGCAGCTTGGCGATAACGTCGCCCGGGTAAACCTCCTGTCCTTCGAGAACGTTGATGTAAGCGCCCACGGGTAGGAAGTAGCGAGCGTATTCTTGCTTGTCGGGGATCCTCGCGGTCCGACCGCCGGCATCCTTAATCGAGATGCGCGGCCTTAGATCAAGCTCTTTGAACTCGACGATAACCTTGGAGCGCGCGCCCGTACGTTCGTCAACGCGCTCCTCCATCGTTTTGCCTTCGATAACGTCGCCGAATTTGATCGTACCGCCCGCCTCAGTGATGATCGGCGTGGTGTACGGATCCCACTCCGCAATCAGTTCGCCGGCGCGCACGCGCTCGCCGTCGCCTTTGCGCAGACGCGCTCCGTAAACTAAGGGATACCGTTCGCGTTCCCGTTCGCGCTCGCCGTCGCGCTCCCTCACCGGCTCCGCGATCGCAATCTCGCCGCGGCGCGACATCACGACGAGGTGTCCGTCGCGTCCTTTGACGGTACTGACATTGTGCAGCCGAATCACGCCTTCGGTGCGCGCCTCGAGCGTGGTCTGCTCGGCGCGCCGGCTCGCGGTGCCGCCGATATGGAAGGTGCGCATCGTGAGCTGAGTACCCGGCTCGCCGATCGACTGGGCCGCGATCGTTCCAATCGCCTCGCCCAGGTTGACCATCCGCCCGCGCGCGAGGTCGCGACCGTAGCACATCGCGCACACCCCGCGCCGCGACTGGCAAGTGAGCACCGAACGGATCTTTATCCGCTCGATTCCGGCCTCTTCGATCGCCGCGACCTTATCCTCGTCGATCTCCTCGTTAGCCTGCACGATCACTTGGTTGTTGAACGGGTCGCGCACTTCTTCCAGCGCCACACGCCCCAACACGCGGTCGCCGAGCCCTTCTATAATCTCGCCGCCTTCGATGAGCGGGCCCATTTCGATCCCGTCCATCGCGCCGCAGTCGGTCTCGGTAATAATCGAATCCTGCGCCACGTCCACCAGCCGGCGCGTCAGGTAGCCGGAGTTGGCCGTCTTAAGCGCCGTGTCGGCCAAACCTTTGCGCGCTCCATGGGTGGAGATGAAGTACTGGAGCACGGTCAGCCCTTCGCGGAAGTTGGCGGTGATCGGCGTCTCGATAATCTCTCCTGACGGCTTCGCCATCAGGCCGCGCAGGCCGGCCAACTGGCGGATTTGCTGCTCGGAGCCGCGAGCTCCGGAATCGGCCATGATGTAGATCGGGTTGAACGAGTCGCCGCGAACTTCGGCGCCGTCCGGCCGTCGTCCGTAGACCTGCGTCTTGAGTCCCTTGAGCACCTCGCCGCCGATCCGGTCCTGCACCTCGGCCCAGATATCGACGACCTTGTTGTAGCGCTCGCCGTCGGTGATTACGCCGTTATTGTACTGCCGATGGATCTCGTTGACCTGCTTCTGCGCCTCCTCCAAGAGCCGCGCCTTTTGCGGCGGGATCGTCATGTCGCTGATCGATATCGAGATACCCGCGCGGGTGGCATACTCGAAGCCGATGTCCTTGAGGCGGTCGGCGAAAATAACCGTCGCCTTGGTTCCCGCACGCCTGTAAGCGAGATCGAGCAGATTGCCCAGCTCCTTCTTCTTCATCGTGCGGTTCACTTCGGCAAAGGAGATTCCGGGCGGCACGATCTCGTACAGCAGCACGCGTCCGACCGTGGTGTCGACTCGCTCCACGCGAGCCGCCTTCACCGGGCCGGCGCTTGCGCCTCCATTGGTGCTGATCACGTCGGCTGAAAGCTGCTCCTCGCCTTCCTCGCCAAGCACGTCCAGCGCGTCGTCGACCTTCTCCATCGGCATCCGCACGACTATTCGCGCATGCAGATCCACCTCTCCGTGGTCGTAGGCGATGCGCACCTCGCTCGGGCTGGAGAAGCATTTGTTCTCGCCCTTGGCCAGCGGCCGCTCGCGCGTCATGTAATATAGCCCCAGCACCATGTCCTGGGTCGGCACGATGATCGGCTTACCGTTGGCGGGCGACAGGATGTTGTTCGTCGACATCATCAAGACGCGCGACTCGGCTTGCGCCTGCACCGAAAGCGGCACATGGACCGCCATCTGGTCGCCGTCGAAATCTGCGTTGTAAGCCACGCACACCAGGGGATGGAGCTGAATCGCGCGGCCCTCGATCAACACCGGCTCAAAGCCCTGGATGCCCAAGCGGTGCAGCGTCGGCGCGCGGTTGAGCAGGACCGGATGCTCGCGGATCACCTCGTCCAAGATGTCCCAGACCTCGCGACTTTCCTTCTCCACCATCTTTTTGGCGCTCTTGATAGTGGTGACGTAACCGCGCTCTTCGAGCTTGTTGTAGATGAACGGCTTGAACAACTCGAGCGCCATCTTTTTCGGCAACCCGCACTGATGAAGCCTGAGCTCGGGGCCGACCACGATGACTGACCGTCCGGAGTAATCAACACGCTTGCCGAGCAGGTTTTGGCGAAAGCGTCCGGCCTTGCCTTTGAGCATGTCGCTCAGTGATTTGAGCGGCCGCTTGGCCGGGCCGGTCAACGCGCGCCCGCGCCGGCCGTTGTCGAACAGCGCGTCCACCGCTTCTTGAAGCATCCGCTTTTCATTGCGGATGATAATCTCGGGCGCGTTCAGTTCGATGAGCCGCTTGAGGCGGTTGTTGCGATTGATCACCCGCCGGTAAAGATCGTTTAAGTCCGAAGTCGCGAAACGACCGCCATCCAATGGCACCAGCGGGCGCAGATCAGGCGGAATAACCGGCAGAATCGTCAGAATCATCCACTCCGGCTTGTTGCCCGACTCGCGAAACGCGTCCACGACCTTGAGCCGCTTGGCGACTTTCTTGCGCCGCGCCTCGCTCTGCGTGGCCTTCATCTCCTGGCGCAGATCGACCGCCAGCTTCTCCAGATCGAGCTGGCGCAGCAGCGTGCGAATCGCTTCGGCCCCCATCTCGGCCTTGAAGCTGTCGCCGTACTGCTTGCGCGCCTCAGCGTACTTCCGCTCGGTGAGAATTTCCTTATGTTGCAGCGGGG
Organism: Deltaproteobacteria bacterium; assembly: GCA_021801125.1. Lineage (GTDB taxonomy): Bacteria > Desulfobacterota > Binatia > Binatales > Binataceae > JAJYYI01. The sequence goes on from JAJYYI010000043.1 coordinate 4,232, forward strand.
TCTCGCCGGGATCGACAACCACGTAGCACTCAAAGTAGAGCGTTTTTTCCAGTTCCTTGAGCGTCATGTCGAGGAGCGCGCCGATCCTGGAAGGCAAGCTGCGCAAAAACCAGATATGGGCAACCGGCGCGGCCAAATCGATATGACCCATGCGCTCGCGCCGCACCTTCGACTGGATAACCTCAACACCGCATTTCTCGCAGACCACGCCCCGATGGCGCATCCGCTTGTATTTTCCGCAGTTGCACTCGTAATCCTTGGTGGGGCCGAAGATCTTGGCGCAGAAAAGGCCGTCGCGCTCCGGCTTAAAGGTGCGATAATTGATGGTCTCGGGTTTCTTTACCTCGCCGTGAGACCATGAACGGATCATCTCGGGCGACGCGATCGAAATACGAATCGCGTTGAACGAGACCGGATTCTTCGGCTTCTCGCTGATCCCAAAGATGTCTTCCATACCAAACTTCTCCCGCGGTTTTACGCCTCGCCGCCGCTGTTAGTGCCGCTTTCCACGTCCTCGAGCAGGTCCACGTTCAAGCACAGCGACTGCAGCTCTTTGACCATGACGTTGAACGATTCCGGTAGTCCGGGCTCCAAGGTGTTTTCACCCTTGACGATCGCCTCGTACATCCGGGCGCGTCCAGCGACATCGTCCGACTTCACCGTCAGCATCTCTTGCAGCGTATAGGCCGCGCCGTAAGCCTCCAGCGCCCACACCTCCATTTCACCAAGGCGCTGCCCGCCGAATTGCGCCTTACCGCCGAGCGGTTGTTGCGTGACCAGGCTGTACGGCCCGGTCGAGCGCGCGTGAATCTTGTCCTCGACCAGATGATGCAGCTTCATCATGTACATCACGCCGACCGTCACCTTGTGATCGAACGGACGTCCGGTGCGTCCGTCGTAAAGCACGCATTGACCTGTCTCCGGCAAACCGCCTCGCTTCAGCAGTTGGAATATTTCGCCTTCGCTGGCACCGTCGAACACCGGCGAGGCGACGTGAATTCCCTCGCTGCAGGCCGCCGCAATCCGCATCATCTGTTCATCGTTGAGCTCGCCGCTCAACTCTTGGGCGAAGCCGTCCGCGTAGAGCTCGGCCAGGCGCTTGCGAACCTGCGCCGGCTGCGCGCCCTGGCTGATGTCGTTGACGAGTTGCCGTCCGAGCTCGCGCGCCGCCCAACCCAAGTGCGTCTCCAGAATCTGCCCGACGTTCATGCGCGAAGGCACGCCAAGCGGGTTGAGCACGACGTCCACCGGCGTGCCATCAGCCATGTACGGCATGTCTTCTTCAGGAACGATTCGCGACACCACACCCTTGTTGCCGTGGCGTCCCGCCATCTTGTCGCCCACCTGCAGGCGGTGCTTGATGGCCACGAACACCTTCACCATCTTGAGCACGCCCGGGGCGAGTTCATCGCCGGCCTTGAGCCGTTCGACCTTGGCCGCGTAATGTTCGCGGACCGTCTTGACGTTGGCGTCCATCGCCGACAGCGCCTGCCTCACCTCGCGCATCGCCTCCTCATCGTCGACGCGCAGCTCGCTCCATAGCGGCTGAGCGAGTCCATCGAGGTCCTCGGCCGACAGCTTGTGTCCTTTTTGCCACACCGCTCGCCGTTCGCGATCACGCACCGGGCTTGCCAGCGGCTTGCCGGCCAAGGCCCGTTTCAACCTGCGCAGGGTCTGAACGTGGATGATACGCACGTCTTCGGCTTCGTCCTGCTTCAGCCGTTCGCTCTCTACGCTATCAATCTCCTGGCTGCGGGCGTCCTTGGCCACTCCGCGACGCGCGAATACCCGCGTATTGATAACGATTCCTTCGACCCCAGGCGGCACGCGCAGGCTCGTGTCGCGCACCTCGCCAGCCTTTTCGCCGAAGATGGCGCGCAGCAGCTTCTCCTCCGGGCTGAGCTGGGTCTCGCCCTTCGGCGTGATCTTGCCCACCAGGATGTCGCCCGGCCGCACTTGCGCTCCAATTCGCACCACGCCGCTCAGGTCAAGATTCTTCAGCGCTTCTTCGCCGACGTTCGGAATATCGCGAGTGATCTCCTCAGGGCCCAGCTTTGTGTCGCGTGCGACGCATTCAAATTCCTCGATATGAACCGACGTGAAGAGGTCGTCCTTGACCACCCGCTCGGAGATTAGGATCGAGTCTTCGAAGTTGTAGCCGCCCCACGGCATGAAGGCCACCAGCACGTTGCGGCCAAGCGCGAGGTCGCCCAACTCGGTCGAGGGACCGTCGGCCAGCACGTCCCCAACTTTGACGCGGTCGCCCTTGTTTACGATCGGACGCTGGTTGATGCATGTGTTCTGATTGGAGCGACGGTACTTGATGAGGTTGTAGATATCCAAGCCGGTGTCCTGGCCGTTGCTGCCCGGCTTGTCAGCGCGCACGACGATGCGGTTGGCGTCCACGCTTTCCACGACGCCCTCGCGCCGGGAAATCACCGTCACGCCGGAGTCGCGGCCAACCACGCGCTCCATCCCGGTGCCGACCAACGGGGCCTCGCTGCGCAACAGCGGCACCGCCTGACGCTGCATGTTCGAGCCCATCAGTGCGCGGTTAGCGTCGTCGTTCTCCAGAAACGGGATCAACGAGGCCGCCACCGACACCAACTGGGTTGGCGAAACGTCCATGTAGTTCACCTCTTCGGGACGCACCATGGTAAACTCGCCGCGTTGGCGCGCTGAAACCAGTTCCTTGAGAAAACGTCCATGTTCATCGATCGGCGCGTTGGCCTGCGCGATGACCTTGTCCTCTTCCTCCAGGGCCGACAGATACACCACGCGATCCGTCACCCGTCCGGACTCCACCACGCGATAGGGAGTCTCGATAAAGCCGAACTCGTTGACCCGCGCATAGGTGGAAAGCGCCGCGATAAGACCGATATTCGGTCCCTCGGGAGTTTCGATCGGGCAGACCCGTCCGTAATGGGTCGGATGCACGTCGCGCACTTCGAAGCCCGCGCGCTCGCGCGTCAACCCGCCCGGCCCAAGCGCCGACAGACGCCGCTTATGCGCGATCTCAGACAGCGGGTTGGTTTGGTCCATGAACTGCGAGAGCTGCGAGGAACCGAAAAACTCCTTGATAACTGCCGATGCCGGCTTGTAGTTGATGAGTTCCTGAGGCATCAGGGTCTCGATATCCTGCAGGCTCATCCGCTCCTTAATCGCGCGCTCCATGCGCACGAGCCCGATGCGGAACTGGTTTTCGACCAGCTCGCCGACGGCGCGCACCCGCCGATTGCCGAGATGGTCGATGTCGTCCACCTGACCGTTGCCGTTGCGCAGCTCAAGCAAGTAGCGCACGACCTCGAGGATGTCCTCGCGCCGCAGCGTACCCTGTTCGAGCGGAACGTCGAGCCTGAGCTTGCGATTGAGCTTCAGGCGCCCGACCCGCGACAGATCGTAGCGATCCGGGTTGAAGAAGAGATTGTTGAAAAACGTGGTTGCGGTCTCCGGCGTGGGCGGGTCGCCGGGGCGCAGACGCTTGTAAATCTCGACGATCGCCTCTTCGGGGCTGCTCACCTTGTCCTGCAACAACGTCTGGCGCAACGGACCGCCGCCCGGCTGATCCTCGGTGAACAGCACTTCGAACTGCTTGACCGCGCGCTCGCCGATTTTTTGCAGAGCTTCCTGGGTAACCTCGTGGTTGGTCTCCATGAGCACTTCGCCGGTGGAGGGGTCAACCACGTCATGCGCGGAGATTCGCCCGACGATATCCTCGGTGGCGACCGGCACTTCTTGGATCTTCGCCTGCTCCATCTGGCGCACCACCGCGCGGCTGAACTTTCGCCCCTGTTCGGCGAGCACCTCGCCCGTGCGCGGGTCTAAAACGTTGCGCGTCACGCGCGTGTTGAGCAGAAGCTGCGGCTTGAAGACTTTCGTCAAAGCGCCGTCGGCGCCAACCTTGATAACGTCGGTGCGGTAGTAATAGTTGAGCAGGTCTTCGACGGTCATCCCGAGCGCGCGCAACAGCACCGTCGCCGGAAATTTCCGCCGCCGATCAATCCTCACGTAAAGCACGTCGCGCGGGTCGAATTCGAAGTCCAGCCAGCTTCCGCGGTAAGGAATGATTCGGGCCGAGTAAAGAAGCTTACCGGAATGCGTCCGCCCCTTGTCGTGCTCGAAAAAGACCCCGGGCGACCGATGAAGCTGAGAGACGATAACGCGCTCGGTCCCGTTAATCACGAACGTCGCATTGGTGGTCATCAGCGGTATCTCGCCGAAGTACACCTCCTGCTCCTTGACGTTTTTGATTGAACGATGGCCCTCTTCCACTTCCCAGATTACGAGCTGGATCCGGACCTTCAGCGGCGCCGCGTAGGTCATCCCACGCTGGCGGCACTCTTCGACGTCGTACTTCGGTGTGCCCAACTCGTAGGCGACAAACTCGAGAGACGCGGTTTCGTTGAAGTCCTTGATCGGAAACACCGACTTAAAAACTGCCTGTAGACCGACATCAGCGCGCTGCTCCGGCGGGACGTCGCGCTGAAGGAATTCCTCGTAGGACCGCCGCTGAATCTCAATGAGATTCGGCAGCTCGATAACTCGCTTGATCTTGCCGAACGAGCGCCTAAGGCGGACGTTATCGGTGACCTGGGACTGCTGCGTCATACTATCTCACCTCACCCGGCCGGGATCCCGCCGACCTTGAGTGAATGTATCGGCAAACCACGACCTGCCGCGCCACGCTCGGCTGAGCCGACCGACGGCGAGTCCTGGCGCCTCGAAAGCGAAGCCAAACTCGAACGCGAAACGCTGCCTTCCGAACCTTGACTTCACTTAAGCTCAACCGTCGCGCCAGCTTCGGTCAGCTTCTTTTGCAGATCTTCGGCTTCGGCTCTGCTAACGCCCTCCTTGACGGGTTTCGGAGCGCCATCCACTAGGTCTTTTGCTTCCTTAAGCCCCAGCCCGGTGATTTCACGCACGACCTTGATTACCTGGATTTTCTTATCGCCCGCGCCCGTCAGCATCACAGTAAACTCATCCTGTTCCGCCGCTGCCGGCGCCCCTGCCGCCGCTCCGGCCGCTCCAGCCGGCGCCGCCACTGCGACCCCGGCCGCCGCGGAAACTCCGAGCTCCGCTTCAAGCTCCTTAACCAGGGCCGCTGCCTCCATCAGGTTAAGGTTCTTTAGGTATTCCTTTACCTGCTCCCGACTTAGCTGTGCTTCTGCCATCGCGCTCCTCTCCTTAGATACTCGCAAACGCGCGCCTTATATCTGGCCGGCGAGCCGTCGTTTGACTTCGCAATCCGCCTTCAGAGGCGTCGCATAAATCGGCTGCGTCTTTTACGCGCGCGGCGCAAAATACGCAGCCCACACCGTTGAATCGTTACCTGCTGTCGCTAAGCTGCTCACACCAATCGTCTTGGCATCGGGCCTCGGACTATCCGCGACAACCCGCCCGACTCGCCCGCGCAGCCCCACGCGGAACCCTCGTTCTCGACCTCCGCTGCGGCCACATCAAACCGCGCCGAGGTCATCGACATGCCGCAGACTCTTCAGCCTGGCAAGGCGAGCCTGCTTTTCACTCAGGCTCCCGCTGCCTGCTTTTTCCCAATCGCGTCGATAAGGCGTGCCAACGCACTTCCTGGTTCATTCAGGACGCGCACCAAGTGTGTCGCCGGCGCTAGCAAAGCACCCAACAACCGCGCCATCAGGACGGGCTTGGGCGGCAAGTTAGCAATTTCTTCAACCGCCTGCGCGTCGAGCGGTTTGCCGCCGATCACCCCGCCACGCAACCGAAACCGCTCGCCAAGCTCGTTAAACGAGGTCACGACCTTGGCGACCACTGCGGGGTCGTCAAAGCAAAAGATCAGCGCAACCTGACCGCCGAGCTTTTCGCGCAGCGCGGCGTAGTCGGTTTCCGCTATGGCGCGCGCGATCAGCGTATTCTTAGCTACCTTAAGCTCGCTGTTCGCCGCACGCAGTCGCCGCCTGAGCTCGTTCGCCTCGCCAACCGAAACACCTCGGTATTCAGAGACCAGCACCATCGTCGAACGCGCCGCACGCTCGGCAAGTTCCTGAGTTAAAGCGAGTTTTTCTTGCTTCTTCATTTTTTTTCTTCGAGATTAAGCCACTGGCGATCGGCATCAAGTGTGACGTTTTGCTGCACTGATGTTACGACGCGCCAGCGCTGCCTTTGGTGGTCATTCGCTCACCTTCGGCCGCGCGAGAATTCTTAAGAGCCCGCGCGCTCAAGCCGCCACGTCGCGCGTCTGCACGGTCTCAATCCTGAGCCCAGGCCCCATGGTCGCGGAGATAGCCGCGCTGCGAATGTAGTTGCCCTTGGCCGAAGCGGGCTTAGCGCGGAGGATTGCGCCTATTAGCGCGCGTGCGTTCTCAACCAACTGATCCGCACCGAAGCTACGTTTTCCGATCGGCGCATGGACAACCCCGGCGCGGTCAACGCGAAAATCGACCTTCCCGGCCTTGGCCTCATTCACCGCCTTGGCGACGTCGAAGGTCACGGTGCCGACTTTGGGGTTGGGCATCAGGCCTCGAGGCCCGAGGATCTTGCCGATTCTCCCGACCACGCTCATGATGTCCGGCGTCGCTATCACGCGCTCGAACTCAAGCCAGTTCTCGTCTTGAATCTTTTTGATTAGCTCTTCGCCGCCAACGTAATCCGCGCCAGCCGCCTGCGCCTCTCTCACCTTCTCACCCTTGGCCAACACCAACACACGCACACGCCGACCGGTACCGTGAGGCAGCACTACGGAACCGCGCACGTTCTGGTCGGCTTGCCGCGGGTCGACGCCTAACCTCAGCGCCAGCTCGACGCTCTCATCAAACTTCGCCGTAGGATTGGCGACCAACAGGGCAACCGCCTCCTCGAGCGGATACCTTTTGGTGCGGTCGATTTTGTTCGCGACCTCGTGATACTTTTTGCCCGCCATCGCTGCCTCGCTTCGACTCAGCCCACCACTTCGAGACCCAGCGAGCGCGCGGTGCCCTCGACGGTGCGCATCGCCGCGCTCAGGTCCTTAGCCGTCATATCTTGGAGTTTTAGCTTTGCGATTTCTTCGACCGCGGAGCGCGAGACCTGACCGACCTTGACCTTACCGGTCGTTGCAGCGCCTTTTTCGATCCCAGCGGCTTTCAGCAGCAAAATTGATGCCGGTGGACTTTTGGTAATAAACGTGAAGGAGCGGTCGGCGTAGACCGTCACGATTACGGGGATAATCATGCCTTGCATGCTCTGGGTCTGAGCGTTAAAGGCTTTGCAAAACTCCATGATGTTGACCCCACGCTGACCAAGGGCCGGACCAACCGGGGGCGCCGGATTAGCTTGTCCGGCCGGAATCTGCAGTTTTACCTGCCCGACCACCTTTTTTGCCACGCTTCAACCTCGCCTTCGACGCCTCGGCGTGCGCCGCCGCCTACGCGCGCTATCCACAACGGCGCGCGCTATCCGAAAAGGAGCATCCCTACCCCTTCTCCACCTGGATGAAGTCCAGCTCAACCGGAGTGGCGCGGCCGAAGATTGAGATCAGGACGCGCAGTTTACCCTTTTCGGGCCGCACCTCTTCGACCGTACCGTTGAAATCCTGGAACGGTCCGCTAACAACCTTGACCGCCTCGCCAACGTCAAAGAGCACCTTGGGCTTGGGTTTTAACGCCCCCTCCCGCATCTGCTCCATGATCTGCCGCACCTGCTCTTCCGGCACCTCGGGCGGCTCGTTGGCCGGACCAACAAAACCGGTTACCTTCGGCACGCTGCGCACGACGTGCCAGGTTTCATCGTCGAGTTCCATATTGACGAAAATGTAACCGGGAAAGGACTTGCGGCTGGAAGTCTTACGCTCGCCGCCTTTGCCCAACTCAACCACCCTCTCTACCGGAACCAAAACCTCGCCGACTCGATCCTGGAGCTTGAGCGAACGCACGCGTTCTTCTAGTGCGGCCTTGACCTTATGCTCAAAGCCCGAGTAAGTATGAACAACGTACCATCTCTTGGCCATCAAGGCCTCCCACAGACAACGACTCGTCGGGGTGCATGTCGAGCAGGTCGCGAGGTAATCACTGAGGCTCGACCGTGTCTTGAGGAACCAACGACAACTGGGCTCGAATTCGACCCAAGACCACTGACCGCCCTGGGCCGCATCCTTAAAAAATACGAGCGCTAGCTCAACAGCTGGCGGACCAAACGGGTGGCGCCCAAGTCCACAAGGCCAAGCCAAATTGCCATAACGAAAGTCAGGACTACCACTGCTAGCGTGGCCTGTACGGTCTCCTTGGGCGAAGAAAAATGAACCTTGGAAAGCTCAATCCAAGCTTCCTTAACGAAGGTGATACCCGCGCTAACGTAACTTTTTAACATAACAGTCCCATAGCGTCAAGCCAAAACGCGGTAACGCCAGCTTTCTTATGGCGGGCCAGGCAGGATTCGAACCTGCAACCCTCGGATTTGGAGTCCGATGCTCTAGCCAATTCGAGCTACTGACCCGACCGAATTCCTCGATTGCGGGATGCCCAAAGGGCGCCCGAAACCCGCCCTGAATTAGGCTCAACGCACTCCGCCAACCAAGGATTCGCGCGCCAAGCCTCCCCGTCAAAGTCTGCGAAAAATCACCCGAGCCGCTTGACTTATCATCAATACGCTGTTGTGGCAAGAAATCGCTCCCGTCACGCCTCGGGATACTCCAAGTTTCAAGCCAAAGAGGCGATGCGAGGAAGAGCTTCGCCGGCACCGAAAGAATCAGACCTTGCTTTCGCGATGCAGTGTATGGACGCGACACCTCGGGCAAAACTTTTTGATCGCGAACTTTTCAGTCTGCTTTTTCTTGTTCTTTGTGCTCGTATAGTTGCGCCGCTTACACGTATCACACGCGAGCGCGATTAAATCCCTCATCTCCACCTACTTCGCTTCGTCGCGTTAAAACTATAATCCTTCGCCTGCAACGATCGGCCAGACAAGGCTTAACCTCGCCCATGCTCGCCCGCATCGCAGCTCGTCCATATTTGCAAAGCCCACGACGGGAATCGAACCCGTGACCTCTTCCTTACCAAGGAAGTGCTCTACCGACTGAGCTACATGGGCTCATGCTAAGCCGTACCGCACACCAGCGCAGAGCGTTCTGCCGCCGGTAACCTTTGGAGCGGGAAACGGGACTCGAACCCGCGACCCCGAGCTTGGAAGGCTCGCGCTCTACCAACTGAGCTATTCCCGCTCAGACCCGCGCTCAAGCCGCGGTGGAGAGGGGAGGATTCGAACCTCCGAAGGCATTAGCCGGCAGATTTACAGTCTGCTCCCTTTGGCCGCTCGGGAACCTCTCCAACATTTAAGATAAACGACTATTCGCAAGCCCAGCTTAAGGTCTTGACGTTCTGGGACACCGCCACGCGTAAAGGCTCGCATCCCCCGTAGCAATCCCTACCCGTGCTGCGCTTTGCGACCGGAAACTTCGCCCAACAGCAACTTAGATCAGGCTCGCATCAGGTTTTCTAATATCTAAAGGATCGCTCGTGGCGTGGTCAAGCCACTGCCAAGCCAGCAACGCAGCTATTTGGCTGACGTTTGAGCTACCCCGAGGTCCTTCAGCACCTGAGCCGCATGCGAGGACGGGTCGATATCCTTAAAGACTTTCAGAATCTTGCCGTCTTCACCAATCACATAGGTAATCCGGCTATCCAGGCCCAGCAAGGGAATCCCGTTAGCCACGCCGTACTCCTTGGCGATTTTTTTGTCCGGGTCAAGCAACAAGGGAAACGGCAGGCCGTATTTCTTGATGAAGGCCTGATGCTTATCGGCGGAATCCACGCTGCATCCTAGCAACGCGATACCGGCCTGATCATATTTAGCGTACCCGTCGCGAAAAGCGCATGCCTCTTTGGTGCATCCTGGCGTAAAGTCTTTGGGGTAAAAGTAAAGGACGACCTTCTTACCGCGGAAGTCCGCGAGGCTAACGTCTTTTACACCATCCGCAGTAACCATTTGCGTGTGAAAGTCCGGCGCCTGCTGGCCGACGCTGAGCAGCTCGGCTCGGGCGATCCTCGGCCCAAAGGAAATCAGCGCGGCAAGAGCCAGCGCCGCAACCAGCGCGTATTCGATCCCTTTCACTGTATGGCACCTCCGCAGGCAAGCGTCGTCCGCCCAACGGGACGACCGGATGCCGCTGCTATCGTCAATACAACAGCAGGGGGCTGACCGTCGTGCACGAAGCCAACGGCCTCAGGTTTCTCGCCACCTATGTTCGGCGCGTTGGGCGCAGCCACCGCCGACCCGATGGGGACCGCCAGCTCGCCACAAGCGTTACGCGAGCAAAGAAACACGCTCCGTGGAGCCTCATTCGATTGCGCCGAGAGCACCAGTTCCGAGCGCTGTTTCAGGCCCGTCCCTCCGCAGCGATATTACACGTAATAAAGCCATCCACGATAGCGAGGGTCACGCCCTCTCATCGCGGCGATGAAGGTTTCGCGCACCTGGGTCGTAATCGGACCGGGCGTTTGGCTCCCGATGCGGCGGTCGTCGAGTTCCCGCACCGGGGTGACCTCCGCGGCCGTACCGGTCATGAAGAATTCGTCGGCAATATAGATGGCGTCCCGAGGGAAACGACGTTGGACCACGGTAATGCCGGCGTCGCCGAGAATGGTAATCACCGCATCACGGGTGATCCCGGGCAAGGCGGAGCTGAGCGGCGGGGTGGTAACCACGCCGTCGCGCGCGAAAAAAACATTTTCGCCGGCCCCTTCGGAGACGAACCCGTCAACGTCGAGCAGCAGCGCTTCATCGTAGTTGCCGTGCCTGGCCTCATGCGAGGCCAAAATCGAGTTCACGTAATGGCCGGTCGCCTTGGCCATGCACAGCAGCGAATTATGATGAAATCGGACAAAAGACGACGTCTTAACCCTGATCCCGTGCTTGACCCCTTCTTCGCCGAGATAGGCGCCCCATTCCCAAGCCGCCACCGCCACCCGCGTCCGATTGTTGAGCGCAGCGACCCCCATTTCGCCTTCACCGACGAAGACCAAGGGCCGAATGTAGCACTCGCCTAACCCGTTAGCCCGAACCGTATCGACGCAAGCCTGCAGAAGCTCTGCTTCCGTGAACGGGATCTTCATCTCCAGAATGCGCGCGGAATCGAACAGACGCCGAATATGCTCGCGCGCTCGAAAGATAGCCAGATGGCCGTCGTCGGTCTTGTAACATCGCATACCTTCGAACACGCCGAGGCCGTAGTGGAGGCTATGGGTCAGGACGTGAACGGTAGCGCGTTCGTAGGGAAGCAAGCTCCCGTCCAGCCATATCTTGTCAGTCTTGACGCTGGCCACTGCTCTTAACTGCAAGCTCCTTGTTCCGAGATTCTACGGTAAACGCCACCCACCGCTTCACGAGCGGGGCGCGGGCGAGACGAGCGTCTGCGGCCCGCAAAGCGCCGCTACTTGGCCGCTCGCGTGCGCCGCTTCGCCATTGGAGCTGCGCACGCCGAGGGATGGACGCGTGCGCCGTGAACGCCGGCGCCGGCGCGTCCTACGCTCCTTCTGGGTTCGATTAGCCACGCCCCCCGCGTAACTATTGCGGCCACCCGTAGGCGCCGTTGGGTCAAGCCCGTACGTCGGCGCAACCAATTCGTACAGGCTTTTCGCCTCGTTGTAATACGCCTGGCGCGCCATCCTGTCCAATCGGCGGCGCGTGCGAAAGCGCCATAGCGCGCAGAGCAACAGGCGGGTCCGTGAAGTTTCAGCGCGTGAAAAGCCGCGTTCGGTAAGCCCCTTGATCGCCGGCACGTGAGCGGAGGAACCATTCGCCTCGTATATTCCACAATCGGCGAAAAGGGCTGCCAATATCATCGGCCTCGACAGGGCCGCACCACTTTGACGGGCCGCTTCCAGGGCCTGCAAATTGCGTGCGGCGCGATCCCACGCGCCGGGCGTTTGCTCGAGATAGGCGAACCAATCAGGCATCAGCACTTCAAGCAAGCGCATCTCACGCATTAACTGCAGCGCTCTGGCGCTACCGTCAGCCGCAAGCATCCGGTGTATCTCTTCGACCAGCCGCGGGGGCGAGGCCTCGAGCACTAACTTGCGGCACGTCTCGATCGCCGCCCGTAACTCCGGCTCAATCGCAAAACCGAGCTTCGCTGCCAGGCGCACGGCACGAACCATTCGCACCGGATCCTCCCGCATGCGGAGCTCCGGCTCGCCTATCGTGCGGAGCAATCCTAGCTCAAGGTCGGCCAGCCCCGAAACGTAATCGAGCACGCAGAAGGTGCCAGGATCATAAAAAAGCGCGTTTATCGTGAAGTCGCGGCGAAAGGCGTCCTGCTCCGCAGTTCCAAAGCTGTTGTCATAAGGAGCCGCCGTGCCGGGCGAGCTTATAACAGGACTGTTGGGGTTTGCCCTGAAAGTTGCGACCTCGATTATCCGACCCCCGCCGAAGTAGACGTGCACGAGCGGAAAGCGTCGGCCAATCAAGCGCGAGTTGCGAAAGAGCGCGCGGACTTCCTCCGGATGAGCCGTGGTGCCAACATCGAAGTCCTTGGGCCTGCGCCCCAGCATAAGGTCGCGCACCGCACCGCCCACCAGGTAAGCGACAAAGCCCGCGTCAATCAGGCGGTAGAGAACCTTGAGCGCTATTACATCAATCTGGCGGCGCGAAATCGGATGTTCAGGGCGTTTGAGAACACGAGGGTGCACGATTCCGGCGACTTCTTGGCAAAAATGCTGTCTTTAACCTACGTTGTTCACGCCAACGCTGTCAAACCCGGCTGCGCACCTCGGACACTCGTCACCACTTGCTAAGGCGGCTTAGTCGCGCATTGAGCACCGCAAGGGCTAACTACTCTCGCTCCCCAACGCCGAACGCACCGCCTACAAGAGGCCTACCGAGGTTCCGACGTTCGGCTCCTAGGGCCGAGCAGCTTACTGCGCGCAGGAGTTTCTGCAGCTGAAAACAGCTTCGAGCGTCGAACTTTATTTTTTATTCTACACGATTACGCCTGTCGGTCGCGATCATGCTTTTGTTACACGTAGGGTTGCCGGCGCGTATGCGCTTAGTGCTGCCAGCCTGCGCAAGGGAGACGCCACGCCATTCGAACTTACACGTCATCGCCACTAGCGAAAGCGCTTTGCGCGGCTCTTCGCAGGGGATGCACGGCACTGAGCGCCGTTACCAACCACACGCCGACGCTATCGCCGCGCGCATTAGCGCTGGCGCTAAGATTGGCTTAACCTTAAAATCGGTGAGTTTTATGGCGACAAAGAGGGCTTTCGCGGCCTACAGACTTCGCGGTCGGATAGACCGGAAATCCGAGGCTGGTGTTTAACCGCGTCTTTCGCGCAACTGCCTTTGAGTTTGTGACTCCGATGAACTCGCGCAACCGACCGAACATACAGGTGGTCAGCCACGGACTTGGCTGTCTGGACGGGGCAGTCGCCGCGGCCGTCGTTTCTCATTTCAATCCGCAAAGCCGTATCACGCCGATCTTCGTGACCAACAATGACACGGACCGCGCGCTCCAGGAATTGAAGCTCGCGCCAGGCGTGCAAAACGAGATTTGGATCACCGACCTCTCGTGGCGCTGCGAGGCGACCGCTGTTCATTTGAACCAGCTCGCCGCCGCCGGCGCCCGAATTTATTGGATTGACCACCATCGCAGCGCGCTTTCCCGCGCCAACGCGCCTGAGTTTCGCGTCGAGTTCGCGGGCAAGGTTCTCTCCGAAGAGTTCTCCGCCGCGCGCTTGGCTTACGACTACCTCCGCCAGCATCGTGCGGTCGCGGGCACGGGCGAATCCGAAGCCGAGTTCTTTCGGATTGTTGAATTAGCCGACGACCACGACCGCTGGGTCCATCGCCTGCCGGAGTCGGCGCGATGGGCGCTAGCCGTGCAGGCCTTGGGTGCGCATGACAGCTATCGCTCGATCATTCGGCTCAAGCGAGCGACGCTGAGCGCCAAGCTGGCAGCGGCAGCTAAGGCTGGGGAAACGGCCATGCGCCTGAGCCTGGAGCGCGCACGCGCTACCCTGGTCGAGCAGCCGTTACCCGGTGGACTTACTTTGCTAAGCGCATGCTGCGTCGGTTTCAGCAGCGAGGTCGCCTTCGAACTCTATCGAACCCGCCGGCAAACCGTGGTGGCGCTGTTCGATCTTCGAACCGCCGGCGTGAGTCTGCGCCGCAGCGAAGATTGCACGGTTGACCTATCCCAGCTTGCCAGCTCGTTCGGCGGCGGCGGACATGCGGCCGCGGCGGGCTTCCGCATGGCTGAGCTATGCCGCGCGCCAGCGGAACGTCTGGCCTTGCAGCTAAGCGAGAAAATCGCGGTCGGCAATCCCTGAAATCGCCGCTTTCACCACGGCTGCAGACCGCCGGCGAGCCTTGTCCATGATCCTCGGCGCATGAACTCACTCACACAACGTGCCCGGACCGATTCGCATGTAGCAGTCCACCGACGAGCGCACATCCCACAGTGTCCGAGGTTTGCAACGTTCCTAAGCCCCTCACGGCCGGTCGCTTCCGGCCAACCGCCAAATTAATTACGCATTAGGGGCGCCAAACACCATCCAGGCAAACCTTCAGGCTGAGGCGTAAAGCAAGATGCTCCACGTCTTTGTTTCAGAACGATGCCGACAACGATTGTTGCGCATCAAATGTATCGGTCTTGAAACATCAACGGCCTGTGTACGATGCCCGTTCGCGCGAACGACTACAGCCGCTAAACCTCGGCCGCAGCTGAGTGTTATTGCCCGTTCGCCTACGATCGACTTTGGAACGCTATCTTTGACAAGCCCGCCTCTGCTGGCTCAACCCGGTCCCTAAATTGCAGGCCCCGCGCTTACCTTCATATGGACGATCGGGAAAATCCAACCACGACGTCAACCAACGCTGGGCTTGAGGCTTTGGAGCCTGGCGGCGGGTGGTTTAAGGTGGAGGAGTTGGCGGTGGGGGGCGAGCGTGTGGGGCAGTTGGTGGGGCGGTCGGAGTTGATGCTTCGGGTGTT
>JAJYYI010000083.1 GCA_021801125.1 Deltaproteobacteria bacterium
ATCGCCGGAAAAGGCGGCCGGTTGCGAGGATATCCGCGCTTGCCTTCGAGCGACTCCAGCAGCGCCGTCTCTTCGCCGCAGATATAGGCGCCGGCGCCGCGATGGGTGTAAATCTCGACGTCGAAGTTCGAACCCATCACGTTGCGGCCTATATACCCTCGCGCGCGCGCTTCGGCCAAAGCCTCGTCAACGCAGCGCTTCTGCACCGCAAACTCTCCGCGAAGGTAAATGTAGGCGACATGCGCATTGACTGCGCGGCAACAGATTAGCAACCCCTCAATAATCGAGTGCGGGTCGTTGGCCAGTTGATGGCGATTGGCAAACGTTCCCGGTTCGCTCTCGTCGCCATTGCAGCAGACATAAACCGGCTTTTGCGAGTCGCGCGGGATAAAGCTCCACTTCGTTCCGGTGGGGAAAGCGGCACCGCCGCGCCCGCGTAAATTTGAAGCCTTGACCTCCTCGATAATTTGCGCCGGCTCCATCGCGGTAAGCGCCTTGCGCCACGCTTGATAGCCACCGTGCGCTTCGTAGACCTCCAGCCGACGCAAATCCGGAATTTCCAGCCAGCGCGAAAGAATTCGTTCCATGACCAGTCCGAGTTAGGCGCCGGCAGGGCCGGTGTTGGCGACGTTGTTGCGGCTGAAGAGCTTTTGTTTTTGCCCTTGAATCTTGCGCTGCAGCGCCATCAGCGCGTCCAGCACCGCCTCGGGACGCGGCGGGCATCCGGGAACGTAGACGTCCACCGGCACCACCCGATCGATGCCGGGCAGGGTGGAATAGTTATCGTAGAAACCACCGGTCGACGCGCATGCCCCAAACGCCATCACCCATTTCGGCTCCGCCATTTGGTCGTACACGCGCCTGAGAATCGGGGCCTGGCGCACGGTGACGGTTCCGATCACCATCAGAAGATCCGCCTGCCGCGGAGTAAAGCGCGGCAGCAAGGCCCCGAAGCGGTCGATATCGTAAGGAGTCATCGACAACGACATATATTCCATCGCGCAACAGGCGGTAGCAAATGGGTAAGGAAAAATCGAGAATTTCCGCGCCCACGCCACGGCCTTGTCCAGCCGCGTGAGCACCGCCGCATCGCCTAGCAGCGCCGCATCATTTTTCCCAGGAAAGTTCGCACCCGCTCCGTTGTTCATGATTGTTTCTCCGCGTCCGCCGGCCTGGTCTTGAAGCCCAGCGTAACGGCAGCGGCAAATACCCGTCGCATCGTCGGAATCCGCCGCAACCGTCTTCTTCTCTAATGCTACACGTCCCATAAGAGAAGGGAAACTTCCACTTTTTAACGCTAACGCCCCGGACCGAAGCTCTTAATCACGCGGACAAAACGCGAATGTGCGTTCGAACAGGCGCAGCTTTACCCGGGGGCACGGTTCGCAGGGGTTCCACGCCCCGGCGCGCTCGAGGCCGGCCGGGCGGACAGCCGCCGTCAGGGTGCCGTCCAAGCGACCTCGCGAACTAATGTCTTCCTTGCCTTGGATGCGAGCCCGCATCCCTCATACCGGTATGATCTCATTGGCGAGGTACGGCGTGGGAAAGCGCCGCCTTAAGCGCTTGCGCTGAATAGGGCGGAAAAATCACGCTCGCGACGGTCAGCCGCGGGGTCGCCTCTTCCTGGACGCCGACTGCCACGTTGAGCCGCAAGCCGAAGGTGCGCCTTTCGCCCGGCATAAGCGGCGCCGGTGGGACGAGAAATCCGGTGAACTGCAGCGGATTGGTAATCGCCGAATAATCCGTCGCAAGCACCAGCGAGCGCTTGCCGTCCTGAATTACGTAATACGAGACCGTTACGCGCACGTCGTCGACCGGTTTGTCGCCGATATTGATTATCTCCGCGAACATTCCGGGGTCGCCCGTCGAGGTCATTTGCCGAACCACCTTCGCAAGCTTGAGCTTAGGTGAGTAGAGCCGGCCGTCGCCCGCGCGCTTCTTGGCGGCGAGGATTAAATCGAGTTCGCGCGAGTACCGAAAGATCTTGCCTGGCGCGCCGCTGGCGCGCGGCTCGCGCAAGGCGTCGAACAACGCGCGATAGGCCAGCTCAGCCTGGTCGAATTGATGCTCGTGGTAGCGGCGCAGGGCTTCGCGATGCAGACGCCCGATTCGCTCGTACGCGGCGAGATCGGCGAAAATCCGCCAACGATGGAACTCCTTCACCATGACCAACTCATCGTCGTAGCTCACCCGCGGGTAGTTACCTTGCCTGAGCGACTCGCGAGCCGCGCGCGGGGCGGCAACAGGCCCAAAGGCGCTTACGATCGCCCGTTCCCAGAGCGGCAGGTCTACCGTGGTGACGTTCACGGCGACCGAAACCTGCAGGCCATGACCGCGAACTTTCTCGTCCAACACGTAGTCCGTTGCCCCCTCGACCGCGTCGAACCATGCCCGGTTGACATCCGGCGCAAGAGGCGGGTTGGCCGCGAACTGCTCCAGGGTCTGCGCGAGTTGATCGCGCCGCGACAGCATCTTGTAGCACTCGGCGTAGCGGCCGAGTTTCAAATTGGCAAGGTAATCCCGCGCTACCTCAGTCGGCTTCTGACCGCACGCGCACAACAGCACCGCTAGAAGCGGCGGCAAGAGCATTCCCGCGCGATCTCGTCTTTTGCGCTGGTTGGCCACATCGAGGCCGATCGATTCTCGGCTCAGGCGGTGCTCTTTCGGCCTGCAAGGGCGCGGGCGGGCTTGATCGCGGCTTCGGCGGTGAGTGCGGAAGCGCGCGCCTCGACCTTACGCGCGCGAATGATGAGGTTGTCTTCCGTCAACATGGGGCGGGACAACATCCAATGTAGGAGCGGTCGGTTCAGTTCGCGCGACTCTGCGCGCTTCTCGCGCTTGATCAGGCGCAATCCGCTGTTAGCCGCCACAAGAGGAAATAACAACGGATAGAGCAGGCGTGATATCAGCTTGACTCGACCGTGGCCCAGCTTTTCGACCACTAGACCATGGGCTTTCAGCAGATAGTACAGAAGCGGAAAGCCGATCGGGTAGTTGTGAAAGCGATGAGAGTCTTCAACCGCCGTGTCGAGCGGGATCAGGCGCCGCTTCGCCTTATGAAACCCGGAGAGCAAAAAGGCCAACCGCGAATCCAGCCGCATGATATTGGGCGTGGTTATGATCACCGAACCGCCGGGGACCAGGACGCGCGCTATCTCGGCGATCGCCCCACGATAGTTCTCGAGATGCTCAATGACCTCGGTCAGGCATACCAGGTCAAAGCTGTTATCCGGATAGGGCAGTCCACGCATAAGATCAACGTCGTTATCAACCGCGAGGCCGTCGAGCGGGGCCGCCTGGGGCTCGAAATTAGTGCCTCGGACCTGATAGCCGCGCTGAGCAAGCTCGCGCAGCAGTTCCCCACGCCGGCAACTGACGTCGAGCACTGTTTTCGGCTGCGACTCAATATCCGCAACCAACGCCAACACGGCTTTGATAATTATCGGATCGGGCATTTGGAGCGCAGCTGGATGTCGGGGCTAAACGTCATTTGCGTCGGCCACGCGAAGGCGGCAACGAAGTCTAAAATATATGCCCATTTTCAGTCGAGCGCTCAGCGCATCGCTTTCAATTCGAGGTTTCATTCGCGCTTCAGTCATTGTTTTGCGGCGCCTCGATTCCCGTCAAACGGACTGGACTTGCTTAAGTTCAACCTTGTTGCCTTCCGGGTCGCGAATGTAGACCGACCAGCCCGTCCCTCGGGCGCCGTACCGTTCCTGCGGTTCGCCGAGAACCTCCACGCCCATCTCCTGCAGTTGACGCGCCAGGGCGGCGATGTCGTCGGTCTCGATCCCCAGGCAGAAGTGGTCGAGGTTGCCGCCGGCTTCTCCGCCATCATTTGGCTCCATGGGAATCAAGTCGAGCATACTACGCCCTGCGCGCAGCTGGATAAGCCCGATACTATCTAGGCGGCGCTCTTCGGTTAGTCCTAGCACACGCTGGTAAAACTCAAGCGTCTGATCGATCGCCCGACAGCGCAATACCACGTGATCAAGGTCCGTGACCCGCATAGGCGCCTTCATTGAACTCTCCGCCTCCGCTGCTAGTACGACTTTTCGACCGCCTGCCACGAGACATCTTCGTTCTAGCCAGGATTTCGTATCAAGCTTTCCGGAAAGTGAAATTCGAGCCGCTCCACGCGCGCGCACGCCTCTTCGACCATTCGCGCCGAATCGAGTCTGCCTTCGGCCGCTTCTACCTGGAACGCGCGCGCCCGAGTGGCGGGGTTTCGCGGCACGAAGAGCGTGCAACAGTCCTGGTCGGGCAAAATCGAAATCTCGAATGTCTCAAGCTCCCGTGCCTGTTCAACAATTTCATTCTTGTCCATGCCGATCAGCGGACGCAGTATCGGAAGCGACGCCGCCTGCTCGATAATTGTGATATTGGCTAGGGTCTGGGACGCGACCTGACCGAGGCTCTCACCGGTGACCAGCGCCGTAGCGCCGACACCGCTCGCCAGCCTCTCGGCAATCCTCATCATAAAGCGCCGGTATAGCACGACCCGAAGGGGACGCTCGACATGTGCCACGATTTGCCGTTGAGCATGAGCGAAGGGCACCAGCATCAGCGTGGCATGCGCCTGGTAGCGCGCCAGCATCGCCGCGAGTTCGCACGCCTTGTCGCGGCTGGCACGTGTCAGCAACGGATAGCTGTGGAAATGCACGAAGCTTAGGCGCAACCCGCGTCGCATCATCCGGTAAGCCGCGACCGGCGAATCAATGCCTCCGGAGAGAAGCGCCACGGCGTGGCCGCTTATTCCAACCGGGAGTCCGCCGGCGCCGGCGCGTTTGTTGAGGGCAACATAAGCGCGATCGGTGGAAATCTCCACCACCACTAAAAGCTGTGGATTTGTCAGATCCACGGCGCATTCCAGACGCCCCTTCACCGCCGCACCGACCTCGCGCTCGACGTCGAGCGACGTAAACGGCAGCCGCTTATCGGAGCGGCTGGCACGCACGGCAAAGCTGGCCGGTCGAAGCCCTTCGACCAGCTCGAGCGCCGCGCGCCTGATACTGTCGAGATCCGGGTCGACCACCCGCGCGATCGAAAAATTCTGTACGCCGAAGATCAGCGCCGCGCGCTCGCTGATTGCCTCATCGGTGACCCCGTGCGGTAGCTCGAACTCGAGCCTCGCACCCTGAGGCACGCACCTCCCGATGCCGATATCGCTGAAAATCGCTCGCACGTTGGACTTAAGCTGCTCGACAAAGCGCCAACGATTTCGCCCCTTAAGGGCTATCTCGTGCACGCGAACGATTAGACAGCGCATCGCTTGCTTGCGGCCTTTCGCTGCTTGCGCGGCGCTTCGAGCGCACGGTGTCGCCCGCCTAACGTCAATGCCCTAGATAATCGCATCGCACGGCGCCTGGTTATCCGGTTACACCAAGGCCCGTGAAACCTTTCGCTACCCGCCGCGCCGGGCGTGCGCAGCCGTTCTCATCCCCAGCCCTCCCGCTTGGAAGAACCGTGGCAACGCGCAGCGCCCACAACCTCACGCCGAACACAGCCGAAACTCGACGGCGACGGGCGCCTGACTTTCGTCGGATGCAGAGCTGTGGGATACTTTCGAGGCCGAGATAGCCGTAAACTGAAAACGAGGTTCGCTGACCATATTCATAGCAGTCGGATCGAGCCGCCGGGGGAAGTGTACACATGATGTCGCTAAAGGAAGTAGACAAGATAGAGATTACCACAGTTATTGACAACTCCATCGACCTGCTCATGGCCGGCGGCCCCAATCTGCGGCGCAGCGGGCTCAGCCCAGGGGACTGGCTGGGACGCAAGTCGCTCATCGCCGAGCACGGCTTCTCGGCCTTTGTCAGGGCCAGCACCGCGGACCATACGGAAGCCATGCTGTTTGACGCCGGGCTTAGCGAAAACGGCACGGCGCACAATCTCGACGTGCTCGAAATCAAGTCCAGCGATATCCACGCGATCGTGCTGAGTCACGGTCACGCCGATCACACCACCGGACTTGTGGGCATGTTCGACCGGCTCGGCAAGCGGCGCATGCCCCTGCTGCTCCACCCCGACGCTTTCCTGCAACGAAAAGTGGTGCTGCCCGACCGGCATGAAATAGCTCTTCCGCCACCGGACCGCAGTGTGCTGGTTCGCGAAGGAATCGAAGTGATCGAGCAGCGCGCACCGTCGTTCCTGCTGGGCGGAATGCTGCTGGTCAGCGGCCAGATTCATCGCTCAACCGACTTCGAAACCGGCTTTTCAATCCACTACGCCAAGATCGCCGACCAATGGCAGGCGGATCCGCTGATACACGACGACCAAGCCGCGATCCTGAACCTGCGCGGACAGGGCCTGGTGATCCTCACCGGATGCGGCCATGCGGGCGTTATCAACACTGTGCGCCACGCGCAAACAGTGACCGGGGTGAACCGAGTGCACGCGATAATCGGCGGCCTGCATCTCACCGGCGCGCTATTCGAGCCGCGCATCGCACCCACCGTAGCCGCGCTGAAGGAGATCGCGCCGACGATAATCGTGCCGGGCCATTGCACGGGATGGCGTGCGATCTACGCGATCGCCCGCGAACTTCCTGACGCGTTCATCCCAAGCAGCACCGGCACCACATTAACCATGACCGCCCAAGCCGCCGCGTGACATGGCGCGCGCGAGGAAGCTAATGGCTTGCGCCCGCAAGAGCAATATTTCGTTACGTGCAGCCGAACCGCTGATATCTAGCTAATCTCGGTACAACCGTTTAGGATTCCCTCTATGGTGAAGCTGCGTCGCCGAAGACGTTAGACTACGGCGACCTTCTCTGGAACGCCGATGTATGAGCCAATCGAAAACCACGCCGTAATTGGCGATCTGAACACCGTTGCGCTGGTCGCGCTCGACGGCACGATCGATTTCATGTGTTTTCCGGATTTCGATTCGCCAACGATCTTCGCATCCCTGTTGGACGCCAGGCGCGGGGGCTTCTTTCGGATCGCACCAGTGCTCAGCCGGTTTAACAAAAAGCAGCTCTACCTACCCGACTCGAACATCCTGTTAACGCGCTTTCTTTCGGATGCCGGCGTCGTCGAGATAGTAGACTTCATGCCGGTCGAGGAGTCCGGCCACGAGCATGCCGTGGTGCGCCGCGTGCACGTGGTGCGCGGCAAAGTGCGAATGCAGATGATTTGTGCGCCGCGCTTTGATTACGCCCGCGCCAGACACCGCGTCGAGGACGGCGAGGGCTGCGTTCGCTTCATCTCGAGCGGCAGCGACGCGACGGCGCTGTGTCTTCGCGCCTCCGTCCCGCTACGGGTGGAAACCGGCGACGCCGTGGGCGAGTTCACGTTGCGCGCCGGACAGGCCGCCGACTTCATCCTGGAGCAGGCTGACGGAGCCAACTCGCCCTCCGCCGCGCCAGACTTCGTACCGCGTAGCTTCGCCGAGACCGCTCGGTTTTGGCATCTCTGGGTCGCCCGCTCGAACTATCGCGGCCGATGGCGCGAGATGGTTAATCGTTCGGCGCTGGTGCTCAAACTACTCACGTCGCGCCGCCACGGTTCAGCCGTCGCGGCCCCCACTTTCGGTCTGCCTGAGCAGATCGGCGGCGAGCGAAACTGGGACTATCGGTACTCCTGGGTGCGCGATTCAGCTTTCACCGTTTACTGCTTGTTGCAACTCGGCTACACGGAGGAGGCAACCGCGTTCATTAAGTGGATTCACGCGCGATGCGCCGCCTGCAACACCGAGGCTGACCGGGGCCCGTTAAAGCTTGTCTATCGGCTCGACGGCAGCACGTATCTTCCCGAGCAGGTGCTTCCCCATCTGGAAGGCTACATGGGTTCACGACCCGTGCGGGTAGGCAATGGCGCGGTGGATCAACTCCAACTCGATATTTACGGCGAGTTGATGGACGCTATCTACCTGCACGACCGCTACACTGAGCCCGTGTCTTACGATCTCTGGAACGATCTTTCTCGAGTCACTGACTGGGTGTGCGACAATTGGCGCGCCAAGGACCAGAGCATCTGGGAGGTGCGCGCCAGCGGGCGCGAGTTCACCTTCTCGCGCCTGATGTGCTGGACCGCGCTGGATCGCGCGGCGCGCATCGCGATGGCGCGTTCGCTGCCGGCACCGCTCGACCGCTGGCTCAAAGCCCGCGACGAAATCTACCGAGAGCTTCATCAGTACTACTTCAGCCCGCGTCGGAACGCCTTCGCGCAAAGCCGCGGCAGTGACGACATGGACGCGTCAACGCTGCTGATGCCCCTGGTCAAGTTCATCAGCCCGGTCGACTCGCGCTGGCTCTCAACGATCGACGCGATCGAACAGGACCTGCTCAGCGACGCCTTGGTGTATCGTTACCGGCTGGACGGCCAAGAGGGCGACGGCCTGCAGGGCGCCGAGGGAACCTTTTCGTTGTGCTCGTTCTGGTACGTCGAATCTCTCGCCCGCGCCGGCAAGGTTCGCAAAGCAAGGCTGTGCTTTGAAAAAATGCTAAGTTATGCCAACTACGTGGGACTTTATTCCGAGCAGCTCGGGCCGCAAGGCAAGCATCTGGGAAATTTTCCGCAGGCGCTCACTCACCTCTCGCTGATTAGCGCGGCCTACGACCTTGATCGCAACCTCGAGCAGTTCGCAAATAGCCCGGAAGAGGACCCGATCGATCTAATGCCCTGCCAACCGGTCGCGGCCCCGCCTGAAGGGCCGCCACGGTGAAAGGGCTGCGATACGCGCATGAACAGACCCTTGGAGCGAGACGTTCGGATATCCTTGTCGAACACGACGCGCTGAAGTACGCCCAAGAGCTGTTGACGTGCCCGAGAACTGCCTCGGCGCCCTTAGACGGCCCCTTTGCCTCGTGTGTCGAAGATCCTGCGTTTCTTTTTCCTATCAAGTGCCGCTAAATGTTTGAGCGCGCGGTCACCTGGCTGTCCGGGCTAATTATTGCCGTCATTAGCACGCTCGGTTATACGGGCGTGGTGCTCACGATGGCGATCGAAAGCGCCTGCATTCCCCTGCCGTCTGAAGTGATCATGCCCTTCTCGGGCTTCTTAGTGGCGAGCGGGCGCTTCGGCCTTTTTTCGGTGGCGCTCGCTGGGGCCGTCGGCTGCCTACTCGGCTCCTACCTGGCGTATTGGGTCGGAGCTACCGGCGGACGCAGGCTTATCGAACGCTACGGGCGCTATCTCCTGATCACTCATCATGAACTGGAAGCGGCCGACCGCTTCTTTGCGAAATGGGGCGCGTTCGCGGTCTTTCTCGGCCGCTTGCTGCCCGCTATCCGAACTTTCATCGCGCTGCCCGCGGGCGTTGCGCGGATGAAGCTCTGGCCGTTCACCGTATACACCCTGGTCGGCTCGTTTCTTTGGTGCCTGGCGCTTGCCTTCGCTGGGATGAAGCTCGGTCAAAACTGGGACGCTCTCTCGCCCCTGTTCCACCGTTTCCAAGGTGTGATCGGCGCCGTTTTGGTACTAGGCGCGGCCGTGTTCGTGATAGGCCGCCTCAGGACAATCCGCCAACAAAGCCGTTAGTCACCCAGCGGACCCGAACGCCCGCGACGCCCCATAATCTCCACGCTTCACGGCCAGCCGCGGTTGCGGCCGAGCGCCGCTCGCCATGCTGCGTCACGAGTTCGACGGAGCCCCTGCCCTCCCATAAGTTAACTCGCCTGCCGCAACCCTTGAGTTGAGCGAGCTTTACCTCGTGCAGCGGCAAGTCCTGCCGTGGCGCCATTTTCATGGCGCCACGCGCCGCGCGGCCGCCCGGAATTTGCCGCTCATCAGCCCACAACGCATCCAACCGATGACAAACGCGCGTTTTGGCGCACAGGGAACGGCACCATGGAACACGGCACAGAGCTAGCTATAGCCGGCTGGCGAGGAGCGCATGCCGAAGAGCGGTCAGAGGGTTCCAAGAGGACCGCAATCAGGTACCGCGAGCCGTCGGCGACTCTTACCTGGGTTTACGGTTTTGTTTGGGGCGAGTCTCCTGTGCGGGACGGTGGCCTGCATGAGCGGCGGAGGTGGCGGTGGCGGGGCGCCCACGCCTGCACCCATCTTCACACCCACGCCGACACCCGCGCCCACCCCCACCCCAACGCCAACTCCGACAACGACACCGACGCCGTCGCCCACCACGACACCAACGCCGGTCGGCGCTTTCACGGCTCTGGGAGACGGTCCGAGAGATGCGCGGATCTTGGCCATGGTGGTGCCGGCGAACAGCAATCAGGTGCTGATCGCCGGCGGTTTCAACAGCGTCTTGAACTCGCTGCCCACGGCGGAGTTGTTCGATCCTACCACGCTGCGCTTCACGCCGACCGGTCCGATGACGGCCTCGCGCGCCGGCGCCACGGCCACGCCTCTCGACGACGGCTTTGTGCTGATCGCCGGAGGTTTGAGCTGCGGCTCCCCTGGCAGCAACGAATGCACCTATCTGAACACGGCCGAGTTGTTCAACCCGAGTTCGGGAGCCTTCGTCCCCACCGGCATGTTGACGGTCGCTCGGGCCTTTCATAGCGCCACTTTGCTGAGCAGCGGCATGGTTCTCATCGCGGGTGGTCAAGACTCTCAGGGGAGCACACTGGCCAGTGCCGAACTTTACGACCCCGCGACTGGCACCTTCACGGCCGTGCCAACCAGCATGAACTCGCCGCGCCAGTTCAACACCGCCACGCTGCTCAGCGGGGGCGAGGTGCTGCTGGCCGGCGGCGAAAGCTGCATCGTCCCCACCTCCGGCGGCGGATGCACGCCACAGGTTCTGTCGAGTAGCGAGCTTTATAACCCATCTACGGAGACCTTCACTTCGGTCGGCAACATGACCTCTGCGCGCGAATTTCACAGCGCCACGCTGCTGGCCAATGGCGAGGTGCTGATCGCCGGCGGCGTACCCTGTCCGCAGAGCACGGCCGGCTCGTCCTGCTCACCGCCGGTGCTCTCGAGCGCCGAGCTTTTCAATCCGACCGACCAAACTTTCGCTCCGACCGGCGCCATGACCACCCCGCGAGAATTGCACACAGCCACTGCGCTAGCCGACGGGTCGGTGCTGGTGGCGGGCGGCGCCAACAGCAGCGGAGCACTCGCCAGCGCGGAGACCTACAACCCGTCCTCGGGCACCTTCACTGCGTCGGCAAATGGACTCAACCAAGCGCGCGACTCAGCCACGGCAGTGGCGCTGTCTCCCGGCGAGGTTTTCATCATGGGCGGAGAGAACAGCTCTGGTACAGCCTTGGCTAGCGCCGAGCTGTACCAACCGACACTGTCAACTTTCAGCATCTTCCGCACCATGGTGAGCATCCGCTACGCGCACACGTCAACCCGTTTAGCGAACAATGAGGTGTTGCTGGCCGGCGGCGCAAACGGCGTGGTGTCGCTCGCCAGCGCCGAGCTGTTCAATCCCAGCACGGCAACCTTTGGCCCGACCAACGGGCCCATGACGACGACGCGCGCCTTCCACGCGGCAAGCCTGCTGACCAGCGGCCAGGTTCTGATTACCGGAGGGGTCGCCGCCGACGGCAGCGCGCTCGGCACCGCCGAACTTTATACACCCGCCCTGGGCACATTCGGCGCCACGGCGGGACCGATGACCGTGGCGAGACTCGCCCATCGCTCCGTGGCTCTGCCCGACGGCACCGTTTTGATCCTTGGCGGCGCGGGGTCGAACAGCGTTTCTCTGGCCGAAGCCGAACTGTATCAGCCTTCGACAGGAACCTTCGCGCAGATCGGCCAAATGTTCACGCCGCGTGACACTTTCACGGCCACCCTGATGCAAAACGGTCAAATCCTCGTCGCGGGCGGCGAAAATTGCGTGACCAGCGGATGCCAGACTCTGAGCGCGGCCGAGTTATACAACGTAGCAAGCCGCACCTTCACTCCCACGGCCACGGAGATGACCGTTCCCCGCGTCGCTCACACGGCCACGCTTCTGCCCAACGGTACGATACTCATCGCCGGCGGCCGCAACTGCAACGGCAACGGCTGCGTTTCTCTTGCCAGCGCGGAAATATTTAACCCCTCTAATAATGGCTTCGTCGCGACCACCGGCAACATGGCAACCCCGCGCGACACGGCCACGGCGACGCTTTTGCCGATCGGCGTGGTGCTGGTGGCAGGCGGCGAATTCTGCTCGCCGAACGGCCCTACCTCGCTCTGTACGCCCTTAACCGACACGGAATTCTACGACCCTGCGTCTGGCACTTTCAGCCCGGCGGGCAATCTCTTTCAGGCCGCCGCTTCGCAGACCGCAACCTTGATAAACGACGCGTTTGTGCTGCTCGCCGGCGGACTCGGCAGTCACGGCGCGCTGGGCAGCGCCGCCACTTTCACCCCGTAACTCCACCCGATTCCATCGGGAGCGCCCTCGCGCGCAGGACCATCTTCGCTCTGACTAGCCCAGCTCTAGTCACTCTCGCCGACTCTTCGCGCCACGAAGCCCGGCCTTTTGCGCCGCACTCAAGCCCGCCGCGTCATCGCGAGACGTACTTAGTGGCTGATTATGCCAACCAGCGCGCGCTGGCGAGCACAGCGGCACGCCAACAAGCAAGGCGCTTTGCGCCGGGCGCGAGGCACGGTTATCCTGAACGCTCAAATGGCCGTTCCTCCGAAGAACACGCCCTTGATGGCGCAATACTGGCGTCTTAAGGAGAAAGTTCCGGACGCGATCTTGTTATTCCGGCTCGGCGATTTTTACGAGATGTTTTTCGAAGACGCCGAGATAGCCTCCGGCGTTCTCGACATCCAACTTACCTCGCGCTCCAAGGACGGCGCTCCGCTATGCGGCGTGCCGCATCATTCGGTTCAGCCATATATCGCCAAGTTATTGAAAGCCGGCTACAAGGTCGCGCTATGCGAACAGGCGACCGATCAGCGCGGTTCGCGGGGACTGCTCGCGCGCAATCTCGTTCGCGTAATCACGCCCGGCACCGTAGATGAGGAACTGGTCCTAACCGCCGACGAAAAGAGCTTTCTGCTGGCCGTATGCCGCGCCGACAGCGGCTTTGGACTCGCTGCCGTGGACGTTTCAACCGGTGAGATGCGCGCCGCGCGACTTGGCGACGTAAAGGAATTAGTTGAAGAACTCGCGCGCCTTAAACCTCGTGAAGTCCTGCTGAGCGCGCAGGACGACGCCCTAGCCGAACTTGCAGGCCAGTATAAGTGCGCTCTGACTCGCCTGCCCGAGTCGTCGTTCGATCCCGCCTCGGCCAAGCAGGCGCTAGTCCGCCGCTTCGGCGCTCGCGGCGCGCTCGGCGACGATACACTCGAGACCGCGGCTGGCACCGCCATCGCATATCTCGAAGCGACCTTCGGTCCCGAACTAGCGCATCTAAGGCCGCCGGAGGTCTATCAGGTCGGGCGCTACATGCTGGTTGACGAGAATGCCCGACGCCATCTCGAACTCACGATTTCCAGCGACGGCGCAAAGGCCGGCTCCCTGCTCGGCGTGCTCGACGAAAGCGCGACGCCGATGGGCGCGCGCACCTTGGCCGATTGGCTCGCCTATCCCTTGATGGACCTCGAGGCGATCGCGCGGCGGCTCGACGCCGTCGAGGAACTCGTTACCGGCGACCTGGGAGGGCCGGCGCCAAGAGCGATGCGCTCAGTGGGAGATCTGGAACGGACGACTTCGCGCGTGGCCAGCCTGCGCGCCACGCCGCGCGACGTATTGCGGCTCGCGCAAAGCCTCTCGGCGTTAGCCGAACTCAAGGAGGCACTGGCGGGCTATCAATCCGCGCTGCTGCGCGAGGCTACGGCGCGCATGCAGAGCAAGCCCGAGTTGGTGTCCCTGATTACCGAAGCGCTCGCCGAGGACGCGCCGCTAACTGCGCGAGAAGGCGGGTTAATTCGCGCCGGTTTCGACCCCAGAGTAGACGAGCTGCGCGCACTCGCTAAAGACGCGCGCGGAGTGATCGCGCGGCTCGAGGCGCGGGAGCGCGAACGTACCGGAATCAACTCGCTCAAGGTCCGTTACAATCGCGTCTTCGGGTATTACATCGAAGTGACCCGCGCGCATCTGGAACGCGTGCCCGCTGACTACGAGCGCAAGCAGACGCTGGCCGGAGCGGAGCGTTTCGTCACTTCCGAGTTGAAAGATCTGGAAGCGAAAATCTTCGGCGCGGAAAGCGGTCTGAAGCAACTCGAGCTTGACCTGTTCAACGAGCTGATACGCAAGCTTCAGCCGCACGTCCGAGACCTCCAAGAGACCGCGCGTGCGGTCGGCGAGTTCGACGCGCTGCTGTCTCTGGCGATCGTCGCGCGCAAGCGCGGTTACGTCCGGCCGCAACTGGACTCGGGTCATGCCGTTTCGCTTCGCGACGCGCGCCATCCGGTGCTGGAGACGATGATGCGCAGCGGCGAGTTCGTGCCCAACGATCTCGATCTGGACGCCGACGAGCGCCAACTGCTGCTGATCACCGGACCCAACATGGCGGGGAAATCGACCTATTTGCGCCAGGTCGCGCTAATCGTAATCATGGCGCAAATCGGCAGCTTCGTCCCGGCCGCCCAAACGCGAATCGGCCTGATCGATCGTATCGCCACACGAATCGGCGCCCGCGACGATCTGCGTCGCGGCGAATCGACCTTCATGGTTGAGATGCGCGAGACGGCGCAGCTTCTCGACGGGTTGACCGACCGCAGCCTCTTATTGCTGGACGAGATCGGCCGCGGCACCAGCACCTACGACGGACTCGCCATCGCATGGGCATTGGCTGAGCATCTCCATGACTCGACGCGCGCGAAAGTCTTGTTCGCCACTCACTTCCACGAACTCACCGAGCTTTGTCGGGTCTGCCCGCGCGTCAAAAATCTGCGCGCCGCGGTCCGCGAATGGGGCGACGAGGTCATCTTCTTGCGCCGAATCGTCGAAGGGGCCGCTGATCGCAGCTACGGGATAGAAGTTGCGCGCCTGGCCGGATTGCCGCAGACCCTGGTTGCGCGGGCGCGCGAAATCCTCAACAACCTCGAGCGAGGGGACTTGGCCGGCTTAGGTCCGTTCCGCTCGGCCCGTCGCGAACAGCAGTCCGACGCCGCCGTCCAGATGAGCCTATTCCAGCCTACCGCAAACTGGCTTGCCCAAGAGCTTCGATTACTCGACGTCGAGCATTTGACCCCGCTCGAAGCGCTCAACATTTTGGCGCGATGGGCAGAGCGCCATCGCCAGGAGACGACCCGCGGCGCTGACTGGAAATAAACGTGAGCGGCGCGTACATGGAAGCATCGCGTCGCCAGACCGGGCATCGCAAGAACGTGAGCAAGAGCGTGAGAATCGTGGAAACCGTCCCACGATACGAGGCTGCCTGGGCTAGTTGCCGAGCGGCCGACGGTGGCGGCCAGAGAAAGCGAAAACCGCGCTTAGAGTTCGCGGTAGACCTGCTCTTCAATAAGAACGGCGAGGCTATCGCGATACGGTGAGGGCTTGAGCCCGCTCAAGGCGTCTCGCGCGATCGCCACCTGGTCCAGCGCCAGCGCGCGAGCGCGGTCAACGACGTCCGGCGAGCGCAGCAGTTCGAGCGCCCGTTCGAAACCGAGGCCGTCAACGCCAGCTTCGGCGTGGAGCAAACCGCTAAGCCTGGAATCGCGCTCGACGCCCAGGACGACCGGCAACGACGGGATGCCGGCGCGCAGGTCTGAGCCCACCGGCTTACCGATCTTTTCCTCCGGTCCCAAGATGTCGAGCAAATCATCGATCATCTGGAATGCGAGTCCGAAGGCGTCACCCAATCGCCCCATCGCAGCGGCCTTGCCCTGGTCTCCCGCCAACTGTGCGGCTACCTCGGCGCCGGCGCGGAACAAGGAGGCGGTTTTCCTGCTGATAACTCCAAGGTAGTCTTCCAGTGTGACTTGAGCGTTGCGGCGCATACGCCCTTCCATCACCTCGCCCTCGGTCAACAGGACGCAAGCCTGAGCCGCGGTTCGCACCAAGTTCTCCTCGAACCGTCCGCACAACTCGAAGGCGCGCGCGAAAAGATAATCCCCGGCAACCAGCGACGGACCCAAGCCGTAGAGCTTGAAGGCCGACGGTTTACCGCGCCGGATTGTGCCCGCGTCGATAATATCGTCGTGCAGCAAAGTGGCGGAATGAATGAGTTCCATCGCGATCGCGGTGTCGATGGCGTCGTTCAGCCTTTTGTCACTTCCACCGCAAGCGCGGTACACCAGCAGCACAAAGGTCGGCCGCAGTCGTTTCCCTCCGGCATTGACGAGGTAGCGGCATATCTCGGCGATTAGCGTTTCGCGCGAGTTCAGCAACTGCGCAAGCTTATCTTCAACCTTGCGCAACTCCGCCGCGACAGTGATCGCCGGGTTACTTCCGGCGTGATCGGCGGCAACAGTCCATTTCGAGGTGTTCACAGGGTCCAGCCTATAGCAAACAAACCGAACAGCGCTAACGGAACAAATCCGAGTTTGCGTCCCGAATAAGCGCCTTGGCGCTCACTTCGCCCGGCTCTCGGGCCTGGTAACGATAACCTCGCACCAGGACGGCGGGTATCCCGTCGGCCTTGCCCATTAGCAATCCCGCCGCGCCGGCCAACTCGTCCGCTATCGCGATCACCGTGTGATGCAGCTCGCGGCCGCCGAGATCTTTATATCCGCGCATGTCGCATAGCGGTTCCAAACCGGCGATTCCCAGACAGACCTCGGTCAACCCAACCCGCCACGGCCGGCCGAAGGTGTCGGTTATCACCACGCCGACCAACGCGCCCGTGAGGCGATGAATCTCGGCTCTGATTTCGGCCGCCGAGCGGTCGGGATCAAGCGGCAACAGCGCTGCATAACCGTCGGCGAGAAGATTTGACTCGTCGATTCCGGCGTTTGCGCATACCCATCCCGGCCCGGTTTCAACGATCAACAGTCCGCGTTCCATGCGCACGACGCGCCTGCTTTCATCCAACACCAACTGCACCATCCGCGGGTCTTTGTCCCATCGCGCGGCGAAGTCTTTTGCCAGCGCGCCCGGCTCGACGCTATCAAGGCGGCGGATTCTGCCTTCCGCCTTGGACACCACTTTCTGGCATACGACCGCTACGTCTCCGTCGACCGGCGGCAGTGCCATTTTTTCAAGGGCGCGCGCTATAAGCTCGCCCAGGTTGTCGCCTTGGCGAATGACCGGCAGACCCTCTATCGCCGTCAACGTAATCGAAGCCATCGGCGCTCTACCGTTTCATACCGCGAATTCATATCGCTAAGTTCAGCGCCCGCAACACGGTCTCGGCCAAACGCGCGGCGCGTTTCGGCGTTGCCATGAGCGTGTCGGTGACGACCGGCTTCAACCCGAGGTCGGCGATCGCTTGCGCGTAGCGACGATCGGCGCGGTCGATTACGAACACGCCTACCAGCTTTTGGTAAAGCCGGGCGACTCCGAGCACCGAGACCTCGTGGCCAAGACCGCGCAGCATCTTGTCCAGCGGTCCCTTTACCGGACGTCCGCCGATGATGGGACTTATCGCCGCCGCGCGCTCGCGCGCCGCGGCAAGCGCCGCCCTGATCGCCTTAAAGCCCAGGATCGGCCCCACCGACACAATCGGATTTGACGGCGCGACAATGACGGCCGCGGCGTTCTTCAGCGCCGCAACAGCCGCGGGCAAGGGGCGCGCCTTTTCGAGCCCGCGAAACTCCACGCGCTCGACCCGTCCACGGGCGCGATTGCGGACCAAGTACTCCTGGAAAGGCATAGCCGCGCGTCCGCGCAGGGTGACGAAAGTTCGCACCGGCTGCTCGCTCATCGGCATCACGCGCGCCCGAACGCCGAACCTGCGCGCGATTTCCGCGCTAACCTCGCTCAGCGGAAGACCCGCCGCCAGCCGACTGGTGCGAAACAGATGTGTCGCGAAATCGTGATCTCCCAGTGCAAACCACGGCCGGCCGAAAAACGGGCTAAGCGCCTTCAGCGTAGCGAAGGTATCATGCGCGATACCCCATCCGGTGCGCGGGTTCGCCACGCCGCCTAGAGTATACACGATAGTATCGAGATCCGGGCAGACGTGCAGCCCGTAGAACTGATCATCGTCGGCCGTATTTACTACGATGTCGAGCCGACGTTGCTCGACGCAGAGCGCGAGTCCACGCAGAAACTTAGCCGCACCTACGCCACCCGCCAGTGCAGCTATCTTGCCGTTCTTCAGCGCCAATTGGCCGTGCGCCATTAGGAGCCCTCTTTCCGTAGAGCTTTTTGTAGAGCGTGGTGCGTTCGACCGCCACTCGTCCCATCTGGCGCGCGCACTCTTCGATTTGGTCGACCGATATGAACTCACCTTCAGCGCCGCCGGCCTTAGCCGTAATACTCTCCTCCATGAGCGTGCCGGAAAAATCGTTGCATCCGGCCTTAAGCGTCAGCGCGGCAAGTTCCAAGCCGAGCTTAACCCACGAGGTCTGAAGGTTCGTTATGGCGTCGCCGAGGTAGAGGCGACTTAGCGCGTAGATGCGAAGGTCGTAGTATCCCCGCGGTATCAGCGAGACCAACCCGCGGCGGTACAACGCGGTCTGGTAGGGGACGAAACGCAGAGGCACGAATTCGGTAAAGCCGCCCGTGCGTTTTTGTATATCGCGGATCAGGTCAAGGTGATTAATCACGTGATGCGGCTGCTCCAGATGACCGTACATCACGGTGGCCGTGGTCGGAACGCCGAGCGAATGGGCGGTCGTGATAATATCGACCCAGTCGGCGACGCTGACCTTCTTGTGGCTCAGAACCTCGCGCACCTGGTCGTCGAGAATCTCGGCGGCGGTGCCGGGGAAAGAGCCCACGCCGGCCTCTTTGAGAATGCCGATATACTCGCCATACTTCATTCGCGCGCGCCGCGCTCCATACATGATCTCCATGGGCGAGAAGGCGTGTAAGTGCAACTCGGGAAAGCGCGCCTTGATGCCGACGAGCAGGTCGCGGTAATAAAAGGTCGACATCGCCGGATTGATGCCGCCCTGAATGCAAAGCTCGGTCGCGCCGCGGGCGATCGCATCCTCGGCCTTCTTTAGGATAGTCTCCAGGGGATGGTCGTACGCGTCATCTTCCCAACGCTGCCGCTTAAACCCGCAAAACTGGCATCCCACGAAGCAGATATTCGTGAAG
>JAJYYI010000050.1 GCA_021801125.1 Deltaproteobacteria bacterium
TGCGACAAGGCGTTGGAGCCGTTGTTGCAATTCGACCGCGTCGTGCTTTGGCCCGACAACGACCCGCCTGGTGCGCGGCATATGCAACGCATCGCCGCGCGCCTGACGGCTTTAGGCGCGGAAGACGTGCGCGTTGTTCGCTGGCCCGAGGCGCCACCCAACGGCGATGCCGCCGATTTTCGCGGCGACGATGAGGCACTACGCGGGCTTATCGAAACGGCAACTTCGGCCCGCGATTTTAAGGCCCGTTTGCGCGGCCGGATGGCGATCGAGGTCGAACCGCGCGCCGTGCAATGGCTCTGGCCGGGGAGAATCCCGCTGGGGAAGCTGAGCGATTTTCAAGGCGATCCTTCTGTGGGGAAAAGTACCGTTACCCTCGACATAGCCGCGCACGTATCGACCGGATCGGCTTTTCCCGACGGCGCAGCCTGTGAGCCCGGCGGCGTTATCATCGTTTCGGCCGAGGACGATTCCAGCGATACGTTGAGGCCCAGACTCGAGGTGGCCGGAGCCAACTTGTCGCGCGTGCGGCTGGTAACGCTCGCCGATGGTCTGTTGACTCTACCCGACGACGTGGGCGAACTGGCAGAGGCCATCCGCGCCGACTGCGCGAAATTGGTTGTGCTGGACCCTTTGGACGCTTTCGTCAGCGATAAGATCGACGGGCACAAGAACCAGAGCGTTCGCCGATTGCTGGCCGCGTTGGCCGCCGTTGCAGCAGATACGGGCGCGGCGTGCGCTGTGCTGAGGCACCTAAACAAAGATAGTCGAACCAACAATCCAATGTATCGTGGCGGCGGGTCGATTGGCTTGAATGCCGCGGCGCGCGCAGTTTGGTTAGCTGCGGCCCGTCCCGGCGGCGAGCCGGCCGAATACGTGCTCGCTTGCGTCAAATCGAATCTTGCGCCGCACGCGGCTAGCCTCGGCTACAGGCTTGTCGAGCGCATGGTAGGCGGTATTGCGACCGTCGGGGTTCAATGGCAAGGCACTGTCGAGATCACGGCGCGCGAGCTTCTGACCGAGCCGAGCAGCGCAAGAGGCCCGCGCCCCGACAAGCTAGAGGCCGCCAAAGACCTAGTCGCCGAGTTCCTGGCCGACGGTCGGGAACATCCTTCCGCGGCCCTAGACGCCTTGGTCCGCCAACGCGGTCTGTCGCATGGTGTAATCATGGAGGCGCGGCGCGCGTTAGGCGTCCGAGCGAAGCGCTTGGGGTTCGGCGGAGCCTGGACGCTTTGGTTGCCGAAGAGTCAAAAACCCCTGGACTCCCCGAAAAACTCTGACTCTATGGTGATCCCCTTCTCGCAGAAGGGTTCTACGAAGAGTCAAAACTTTGACTCTATGGGCAAAAACCCGAAGAGTCAGAGTTTCGGGAATAATCGACTCTACGCCGCGAACGAGGATGCGCAGCCCGGCGGCGACCCGAAAACAGAGGCTCCGACGGCGGCGGAAGGTGTTCAAGGTGCGCCCGGCGCAGAGCCGGAGCTGTGCATTCACGGGCACGACCGCGAGCGCTGCGACGATTGCAGCATCGATGCGTTCGCCGCGCATGATGAGTGCGATTACGAGGTCTAGCCGATGAACGCCGAGCAGCTTTTCTCGACCCTGACCGCCAGAGGCGTTCGCTTCATTTCGAAGCCGCCTAAGCTGCGAGTCACGCCCGCCGACCGCCTAAGCGCCGAAGAGCGCGAGCTGATCCGGCTGCACAAAAATGAGCTACTGCGCCTGCTCGGCAAGCCCGAGCCCGCGCCGGCCGAGCCGACGCCCGAAGCGGCGGCCACGCCAGAGGCCGAACAAGCCGCTTCGACCGAGCCGGCTAACCTGACAGCCGAATTGCTGCTCGACTTTGCCGACGCGCTGGCGATACATCCCCGAAGCCCGACTGAAAACGACTTGGCCCTAAGCCGCTGCGCCGCGCTGATCGTAGCCGGCGCCAGAGCGCTACGCGGCGCCCGCTCGCCCGACGTTCGCCGGTCGATCGAAGACGCCTTGAGAAGCCGATGCACGCGCGCATGCGAGTTACTTCGGACGGGGAAAATCATGTCCGCCGATGTGGTGATGGTCGATCTGAAGCGCGAGTTGACGAAGCTGGCCGGCCATTGAACCCATGCACGACAGAAACATTCCCCATTGCCCGGGCGCAGACACACCCCATGTCACGCGGCGAAACTGCCTTCCGCTGCGGCGCCCGGGCTTCAACCCCAACGAGGTGAGCGATGCAGATACAAACAGCCCGACCTGACCGATACGCCGAAACCGACGCCCTGGTGAACCAGTTGCGCGCTGCGGTCGAACGCGCCGTCAACGCGGCCACGACGCCCGAAGAGCGCGAGCGCCTGCGGCAAGCCGGCGCCGGAGCGCTCCGAACCGCACAACAAGCCTACGCCTTCGCCGACGTAGCCCAAGCGCAAGGCGCGCTGACCAGCTTCCGCAACGATGCGGCTGCGCTGGCCGGACAACGCCCGAGTTTCGAGACCCGCGAGGCCGCGAGGCTGGCCGAGCTCGAGGCTGGCTGGTGCGCGAGGCGCGCGCACGAGTTGTTCGAGCAATTGATAGACGCTGGCGCGAGCTTTCGCCTAGAGCGAAGCGGCGCGATTCGCGTTATCGGTCAAGCGGCCGGCGACCTAACCGACGCGGAACTGGCCGACGCGAGGCGCTGCGCGGCGCAATTGCGCAACTTGATTACGGAGCGCTTAGCTCGCGAACGGTGCGAACGCATTCTGCTTCCGCCCGAGTCCGAGTCCGACGGCGACACAAACTGAGCAAACGAGGTTTAAATAATGCCTGCTATAAGTGACGTTACGAAGCGTTTACAAGCTTCGAGGCGATTATTCGCCGATTGCAGCTATGGCGTGCACCGATTGTGTGCTGGCCGCATCTACAAAGGATCGAGGCCGCCGACCGCGTGCGCTTGCCCGTGCCACGGCCCATCGGACGACGCCCGACCGGCGCGATACGGCCCCTACGACAGCGACGTTTTCGACTCGTTGCGCGACGGCTCGCCTGTTCGCGTCGCCGGCGGCGACGCGGTCGAGCAAGCTTTTGCCGCGATGCGCCGACGCGCTCGCGAGCAAGCCGACCCCGAGCCGGCGCCGACCGACCCGACTAGCCTGCAAATGAACGCGGTCGAGCAAAACTGGGGAACGCCTGAGGCTGAGGCCCGACGCCAAAACCGCGAGCGGATCCAAAACGCGGTCGAGCGAATCGCCGACGCGGCGTCCGACCCTTACGCTACGCTGCGCGCGCTGCTCGGGTAATTTCCGTGACGCATCTAGGAACAGGCTGCCCCTGCTCCGGCTGTGCCGAAAGATGGCGCCGCATCGCTACGCTCCAAGTTGCTGCGCTTGAGCTGGCTAAAACGTGGACCGTAGCGCAAACCAGCCGTGAGCGCGAGTTTGTGCTACGGCAACTAGTCGCGGTCCTGGACGGGCTGATTGCCCTGCCGGTTGGTGAGATTTGACGTGGCCCAAACGTGCTCAGTCTGTTGCCATCCCGAGCGCGCGCAGATCGATGCGCGGCTGCTCTCTCGCACGCCCATGCGAGAAATAGCGGAAACTTTCTCGCTAAGCATTTCCGCCGTCCATCGCCACAAAAGCCACGTGAGCCAACGCCTGGTTGAGGCGCACGCGGAGCGCGAGGCGAGCGAAAGCCGCACCTTGGCCGAGCGCTTGACCGAGTTGGCCCGCTTCGGCCAAAGCCTCGCCGAAAAAGCCGCAGCCGACGGCGACTTGAAAACCGCGCTGTTGGGATGCCGCGAGCTGGCGCGATTGCTTCAAATCGAGGCGCAAACATCCGGCGAGTTGCAGAACGCGCCGACGATCAACGTGGCGATCTGGCAAAACTTCGACTTCACGCGGCTTAGCCGAGCTGATTTGGACAACGTCATTGACCGCGCGATGGCGGCCGGCGGCCGAGTGCCCGTTACCGCGCTGAGGCGCTTATGGGAAGCCGAGCCCGACGACGCTTAGCGCGGCGCGCTGCGAGCCTGGTTTGCATTCCCCAGATTTCGCGTCCGGTGCCAAAATAGTGCCAACTTGGTGCCAAAATAGTGCCTTTCCGCCGTACCGCTTGGTAATACTTGAGAGTACACGGCAAACGAGAAACCCGCTGGCGCGCAAGGCTTTTGTGCGTTTCGTGACACTTGGCGATTCCCCATGCGCGCTCCCCATTTCGTTCTCTCACGTCGGTAACGCGGGTTCGAGTCCCGCTGGGACCACCAGCAAAATCGAGCCTAACCACGTTCCTTTCGATACTTTGACGTTCGTTGGCGGCCTGTGAAGAACCGTGTCCTGGGCCTGGAAGCGGTTCGCCGCGAAACCGAGCGCGCTGGGAAGAATGTGGTTTGTTCAGTCGGGCTCCGGCGAGGCGAGGCGCTGGCGCAGGTAGGCCAACGCCTGTTCGCGATCGGAAAGCTGCCCCTCGAGCTGGAGGTCTTCTATTTCCCGAA
This sequence comes from Deltaproteobacteria bacterium, assembly GCA_021801125.1. GTDB lineage: Bacteria > Desulfobacterota > Binatia > Binatales > Binataceae > JAJYYI01. Next base: position 4,445 of record JAJYYI010000050.1, read on the forward strand.
GAATTTCGCCCAAGCGCGGCCCTGGCGCAACGCCAGCCGCGATCAAGTCGTGTCCGGTGACCAAGCGCGGCGGCGGCGCCTTCTCTGATTCCAGCGCGGCGAGCGCCTTGCGGCAAAAGTGGTAATACCCCAGATGCGAGTTGGACGCCAGGGCGTCGAGCAGGCTCAGTTCGAGCAATTCCTTGAATCCGTCCTCGACCAACATCCGCTTAAGCGTAGCTTGGCGCATCCGCGGCGCCATGCAAAGGCGCAGATGATGGCGCACGAGGTAGGCGACCCGTTCCTCGACCGCGCGAGGGCGGCGCAAGCGGCGCAAGATTTGGCTTGCCGTCTGCGCGCCTTGCTCGCTATGGCCGTAAAAGGTCACCTTATCGCCGGCGACCGCGCGGCATTGCGGTTTGGCGATGTCGTGGAACATCACGCCGAAGGCCAGCGTCTCGGTGCATCCGCGCCCCAGCATCGATAGCGCCAGCAGCGTATGCCGATAGACGTCGCCTTCAGGATGAAAGTTGGCTGGCTGCTCGCATTCCTCCAGAGCAAGCATCTCAGGCAACAACGCCTGCATCAGCGCGCTGTCGCGCAACAGTTCGACGCCGACTGCCGCGCCGCCTTCGGTAAGGATGCGCACCAACTCCTCGCCGATGCGCTCGGCGGAAACCACCGTGACGCTGTGCGCCAACGCCCGGATCGCCGCCAACGTCGCCGGTTCTATAATGAACCCCAGGCGCGCGGCGAAGCGTATCGCACGCAGCATCCGCAATCGATCCTCGCCGAAGCGCTCCTGCGGCACGCCCACCGTGCGGATTATTCCGGCGCGCAGGTCGCGCATCCCGCCCACCAGATCGATTACACGCCCACTGTCGGGGTCCAGATACATCCCGTTAATCGTAAAGTCGCGCCTGCGGACATCTTCCTCGATTGTGCCGAACCGCACGTCCGACGGGCGCCTCCCATCGACGTAGGGCGCGTCTTCGCGGAACGTCGCGACTTCGAACTGGTCGCCGTCCAGAACGACGATGATCACGCCGAAGCGAGCGCCGACCGCGATGGTTTGCTCGAACAGGCGGGATACGACGTCAGGCCGGGCGTCGGTCGCTACGTCATAGTCCTTGGCGGACGCGCCGAGCAGCTTATCGCGCACGCATCCGCCGGCGAGATAAGCGGCAAAGCCGTTCTCTCGAAGGTGGCGGATGATAACCCGCGCCTTTTCCTCCTTGCTCTCCAACGCGCTCACGCAAAACTCCGCCAATAATTTCGTGCTCCCGAGCCGGTCACGACGTGATGCCTCTCACGCCTGAGGCGCGGCGACGAGAAAGCCCTGGAACCGTTGCGAACGTGTCGCCCGAGCGAGCGACCCATCGGCCTCTCACGCCAGCCTGCCTGCCGCCTGATCCGGCTGGCCGTAGGTGCGGCGAAAAACTCCGAGCAGGGCCATGAAAACCGAGATCAGGACGGGACCGATAAACACTCCAAGAACACCGAACTCCTCTATTCCGCCGATGATTCCGAAGAACAGGGCAAGCACCGTCAAGCCGCTGTCGTAGCCTATTAGCAGCGGCTTTATCAAGTGATCGATCGGCGCCACCAGCGCCAAGCTCCAAGCCGTAAGCGCGACGGCATGCCACGCTCCGGCCGCGTACAGAAGATAAACCGCGAGCGGCACCCACACCAACGCCGGTCCGCCCACCGGCAACAAGCCGCAGGCCGCCGCCGCCAGCGCGAACGAGGCCCAGAACGGCACGTTAAGCAGGTAAAAGGCGATTCCTAGCAACACGCCCTGGGCCGCCGCGGTAAGCATGACGCCGCGAATCACCGCGGCAAGCGTGCGGCTTAGCGCGTCGAACACCTCGCGCTTGTCCCGCTCGTGCAGCGGCGTGATCTCGAACAGCGCGCGATAATAGTCGGCGCCGTCGCGCAGCACGAAAAAGAAGGTCGTGAGCATGATTATGAAATGGAGAGAAAAGCTGGCCACGTTGCGCGCGACATCAGTCAGATTTCTCACCACGAGCTGGCTTGCCAGGCGCGCGCCTTGCAATGCAAGCAACGACATCTCCCGCTGGAGGTCAATCCCATGCCGAGCAAGAAAATTGGAAAACGCCGCCGTCGGCGGCCAGGCAAATAAGCGGTCCAATAGCGTTCTCGCGCCGCCGTTCGCCAACAGCTCCGTCGCGGTCGAATAAAGTCCGTGAGCCTCATAAACGAGCAGGCCGGCCAGCCAAAAAGCCGGCCCGATCACGGCAACCGCGACGCCGAGAACGATCAGCAGTGCGCCAAGCGAGCGGCGCTTTGCGACACGCAAAACCCGCTCAGCAACAGGGTGAAAGATAAAACCGAGCAGCAGGGCCCAGGTAATAGGGGCGAGAAATGGCTTAAAAATGAGGTACAATTCATAGCCGATCCCGACTAGAAAAGCGAAAAAGAACAGTCGAACTGTCCGTTCATATTCCATATCCTTATAAAGATAGAGGCGTCCTTAACAAGGAACGTTGGCGCGTCGGCTTCTGGCAGCAGGGTAGCAAAAGTGGAGCCGAAGTTCGCCGCCCGGGCGGTTGTCGGTTGCCCAGCAGCCCATTTTTTGTTAGCGAAAGGTTGGTTTGTATCCTTTGGTCCAAACTAGGCACGTAGCTCAGCGGGAGAGCACTTCCTTGACGCGGAAGGGGTCGGCGGTTCAATCCCGCCCGTGCCTACCATCATCTCCTGGCCCCGGCCATCAGGCCTCGGCCATGGCGGCATTCCGCGGCGGAATTCGACCGCTAACGTTTCCCGCTTCGTCGGCCGGCATCCTGCGCTGAACCTCCACGTGTCCCAATCCTAGACGATTCACCAAGATGAGTTCAGAAGAAATCACGGTAACGCTTCGGGGCAGCATCAGGAAGGCGGCCAAAGGAACGCCGATCGGCGAGCTGTTCGAGCGCGAAGAACGGCGCACGCTGATCGCGGCGCGCCTCAATGGCAAATTAGTCGACCTGAGCCGGCCGCTTGACCAGGACGCGACAATCGAGGGCGTGAGCATCGACAGCCCGGCCGGAATCGACATTCTGCGCCATTCTACGGCTCATCTGATGGCCCAGGCGGTGCAGAGTCTTTACCCCGGCACGCAGGTAACGATAGGCCCGGCAACCGAAGAAGGCTTTTATTACGACTTCGCTCGCTCCACGCCGTTCACCAGCGACGATCTGCCCAAGATAGAACAGCGGATGCGCGAGCTGGCGCGCGCCGACGAGAAAATCGAGCGCATGGAGATGACGCGCGACGAGGCGGTCGAGCTTTTCGCGCGCATGGGCGAGCATTTTAAGGTGGAAATCCTGCGCGACCTTCCCGATGATCGGGTCTCCATCTACCGGCAAGGTGACTGGATGGATTTATGTCGCGGGCCGCATGTCCCGTCCACCGGATGGATCAAGGCGTTCGCGCTGCTTAGCGTGGCCGGCGCATACTGGCGCGGTGATGAGCGCAACGCGATGCTGTCGCGGGTTTACGGCACGGCCTTTCCCGACCAGGCCTCGCTGGAGGAGCATCTGGAGTTGCTCAAGCTCGCACGGGCGCGCGACCATCGCCGCCTCGGCCGCGAGTTGGGCTTGGTGCTTTTCGATTCGCGCGCGCCGGGCTCACCCTTCTTTTTGCCCAAAGGAGCGATTGTCGTTAACGAGCTAATCGCTTATATTCGCCGGCTGTACGCTCGCTATGGCTTCAAGGAGGTCATCACTCCGCAGATTTTCCGCAACGAGCTTTGGCGCACCTCGGGGCACTGGGAGCTGTTTCGCGAGAATATGTTTCTCACCACTGACGGCGAAAACGCCGGAGGCGAGCTTGACTATGCGCTCAAGCCGATGAATTGCCCGGCTCATGCGGTGCTCTACGCCAGCGAGAAGCGCTCCTATCGCGACTTGCCGCTGCGCCTGGCTGATTTCGGTCGGCTCCATCGGGCGGAGCGTTCGGGCGTGCTGCACGGCTTGACGCGCGTGCGCGCCATGACGCAGGACGACGCGCATATCTTCTGCACACTTGATCAGATCGCCCAGGAAGTCGACAGCAACTTGAAGATGGTGCGCGAGGTCTACCAGGCACTGGGTTTCGAACAGATGGAGCTTAAGCTTGCCACGATGCCCGAGGAGCACCTTGGCAGCGAGCAGACATGGCGCCGGACCGAGGCGATGCTGGCCGAGGCGATGGAACGCAACGGCCTGAGTTACCAGACCAATCCGGGGGAAGGCGCGTTTTACGGACCGAAGATCGAAATTTACGTGCCGGACGCGCTTAAGCGGCGATGGCAGCTCGCGACGATCCAGCTCGATTTCAACATGCCCGAGCGGTTCGGCCTGGAGTACGTGAGCAGCCATGGCACCGCCGAGCAGCCCGTGATGATCCACCGCGCGATCCTCGGCACTATTGAACGCTTCCTTGGCGTCTTCATAGAGCACACTGGGGGCCTTTTCCCTTTTTGGCTCGCGCCGGAGCAGGTGCGGGTGCTTTCATTGACCGACAAGGTGGAGAGTTACGCGTCAGAACTCGCGGCCAGGCTAGAACGCGAGGGGTTGCGCGTCGCGCTCGACGCGCGCAACGAAAAACTCGGGTTTAAGGTGCGTCAGGCCGAACTCGCAAAAGTCCCGTATATCGTGGTCGCCGGCGAACGCGAGGCCGCGGCCGGCACGATTTCCTTGCGCCGCGTGCGCGGCGCCAAGGCCGAAACCATGACCGTCGAGGAACTCGTCGCCACACTTAAGTCGGAACCGCTGCCAGGTTGAGTCCTGCATGGTTCACCGTGGTTGGCCTAGACAGCATAACTTTCGTTAAATTGTTGATCGCCCAAGAAAATCAGAGATCGGCAACCTGCCGATGAAAGGAGGTGTTGCATAGTAAGGTTTACGCGAATTCCCCCCACGCCCCAGCCCACAGTGCGCGTCAATGAGATGATTCGAGCACCCCAGGTCAGGGTAATAGACGCGGACGGAAAGCAGGCTGGAATAATGAGTTCTGCCGAGGCATTGCGCCTTGCGCAAACATCCGGCCTTGACTTGGTCGAAGTCGCGGCGAGCGCGCAACCGCCGGTCTGCAGGATCATGAACTTCGACAAGTACAGATACCTGCAGAAAAAAAAGAGCCAGGGTAGCAAACGCACGACCTCGGCCTCGACCGTTAAAGAGGTCAAGATGGGCGCACGTACCGACAAACATGACGTCGAATTCAAAGTGCGTCATATCAGACGCTTCGTGGGCGAGGGACAGCGTGTTAAATTATCAATTTCCCTAAGGGGTAGAGAAAACGTCCATCCGGAGCTCGGGCAGGCGATGCTGGATCAAGTGGTCAAGATGGTCGAGGATGTCGCCCAGGCCGAAGGCGGGATGCGCCGCGAAGGGAGAAATCTCTCGATCATGCTGCTGCCGCGCTAAGAAATAGGCGCGCCGGCTGGCGGCTAAGTTAGGCAATGGCGAAATTAAGGACGAATCGTAGCGCGGCAAAGCGCTTTAAGGTAACCAAAACAGGAAAGGTGAAGCACAAGAAGGCGAACTTGCGCCACTTGCTTTGCTCCAAGAGCCGGGGCCGCAAACGTAAGCTGCGCAAGGCCGGCATCTTGAACCCCGGCGACGCCAGCACCATGCGTGCGTTGCTGCCCTACGCCTGATCGTCGAGCGGCCGACGTCCTGTCGAACAGCGGCCGGCTGGCGTTCGCGCTCGTGCCCCCGGTGAAGCGCCGGGGTCTCGACGCTATGGTCGGGGGACGTCGTTACATGGTATTTCTTGTAGCTCACCCGGCTAACAATCTCGTGAGGAGAGCTGGAATCGATGCCTCGAGTAAAAGGCGGTCCCGGTACGCGCCGGCGCCACAAACGGCAGCTTAAGCTTGCGGCGGGGTACGTCGGCGGGCGTAAGCTTTATCGGCAGGCCCGCAGCACGGCAGAAAAGGGCCTCACCTACGCGTATCGCGATCGTAAGCAGAAGAAGCGGACCTTCAGGGCGCTTTGGGTCGTGCGAATCAACGCGCTGGCGCGCGAACATGGGTTGAATTACAGCCGTTTCATCAACGGGCTAAAGAAAGCCGGTGTTGAACTCGACCGCAAACAGTTGGCGCTCCTGGCTAAGGAGCGTTCCACGCTGTTCGACGAATTGGCCCGCACTGCCAAGCAAGCGCTCGCTTAGAACCTGCCTGCCATGCGTCCAACCTGGTACCGCGGCTTGTTGCGGGCGCATGCCCGACTGTACCGCTTGCGCAAACCCGCGTCATCGCGAATGACCGGGCTCGGCGGCCGTACGGCTGCGTCGGCGCATCCAACGGGCTATCCGCGCTAACCGCTTAGGGCCAATGATCAGGCAGAGGCTTGAAGACATACGCAGGCAAGCGATGGCCGAGCTGGCGCAAAGCGCGAGCCTCGAACAGATCGAAAACGTCCGCGTTAAGGTGCTGGGTCGCGGCGGCGAACTCACCGAGTTGCTGCGCTCGATGCGCGAGGTGCCTGCGCAGGAGCGCCCGGCTATCGGCCAGCTCGCCAATCAGGTAAAGCGCGACATTGAAGAGCGGATCGAGGTTCTGAAGAACGAGCTGCGCCGCCGCGCTCTTGGCGAGTCGCTGGCCCGAGCCCCGCTGGACGTAACCCTGCCGGGGGTGCAATTTCCGCGCGGCCACATCCATCCGTTGACCCAGATTACCGAACGCCTGCTCGATATTTGGGCGGCGATGGGCTTCGAAGTTATTCCCACGCCGGACATCGAGGATGACTTCCATAACTTCGGTGCGCTCAACTTTCCGTCCGACCATCCTGCGCGCGACATGCAGGACACTTTCTTTCTCGGCGACGGTCTGCTGCTGCGGACACATACCTCCAACGGCCAGATTCGCGTGATGGAACGGCGCCAGCCGCCACTGGCTGTCGTATGTCCTGGCGCCTGCTACCGGCGGGACGAGCTGAGCGTGCGCTACTCGCCGATGTTCAGTCAAATTGAGGGGTTTGCCGTCGACGAGTTCGGCAAGATAACGATGGCGCATCTCAAGGGCGCTCTGACCGAATTCTTGCGCGCGTTCTTCGGTCCCACCAGCCAGGTGCGCTTTCGGGCGAGCTTTTTCCCATTCACCGAGCCGAGCGCCGAGGCCGATGTGCGATGTATTTTTTGCGCCGGCACGGGCTGCCGCGTGTGCAAGCACAGCGGATGGATCGAGATTCTCGGGGCGGGCATGATTCATCCCAATGTGCTGCGGGCCGTCGGGTACGACCCGCAACGATACAGCGGCTTTGCCTTTGGAATGGGCGTGGAGCGTCTGGCTTTGATCAAGCTCGGAGTCGACGACATGCGCCTTTTCTTCGAAAACGACCTCCGCTTCCTCACACAATTTTGAGGAATCTTACCGCGTCGCCATGAAGCTGCCTCTGAGTTGGCTCAAGGAGTTCGTTCCGGGCGATCTTGACCCGGGCGTACTGACCGAGCGGCTGAGCATGGCCGGTCTCGAGGTCGAGGCTGTGGAGCGGTTGAAGCCGGCTTTCTCTGACGTCGTCGTGGCCAAAGTGCTGCGCGTGGAGCGCCATCCGAACGCCGAGCGCCTTAGCGTGTGCGAGGTGGACGGTGGCGGCGCGGGCCGATTAAACGTCGTGTGCGGCGCACCTAACGTGCGCGCTGGGATGACCTCGGCGCTGGCGGTGGTGGGCGCACGCCTGGCCGCCGAAAAGAATGCTGGCGATCAGGCGTGCGGACCGGCGCTCGAGGCAGCCGTGATTCGCGGCGTCAGGTCGGAAGGGATGCTCTGTTCGGAGCGAGAGCTGGGGTTGTTCGACGACCATCGCGGAATCGTCGCGCTGCCCGACGACGCGCCCGTCGGCCAGAGCTTGGCGGATTACCTCGAACTCGATGATTGCGTGTTCGACGTCGCGGTGACGCCCAACCGCGGCGATTGTCTCTCGATCCTCGGCTTGGCGCGCGAGGTCGCCGCTCTGCTGGGGCGCAAGCTGAGCCCGGCACGCACCAAACGGATTCGCTCGGTCAAGCGCGCGGCGGAAAATAGTATTGCACCGATCGCGATTGAGATAACCGCGCCCGACCTTTGCCCGCGCTACGCGGCCCTCCCGATGGCAAAAATCGCGATAAGCGATTCGCCGCTCTGGTTGAGACGGCGCCTGAAGGCCTGCGGGATGCGGCCGGTCAACAATGTAGTCGATGTAACTAACTACTTGATGCTGGAAATCGGCCAGCCGCTCCACGCTTTTGATCTGGACCGCCTACGCCAGCATCGGGTGATCGTTCGGCGCGCCGGTGAGGACCGGGAGCTGGAGACCCTGGACCATGTCAAGCGCCCATTGCTCAAGGACGACCTCGTGATAGCCGACGGCGAAGGCCCGGTCGCGATCGCCGGTGTGATGGGAGGGCTGACCAGCGAGGTTGACAATTCGACAACCCGCATTTTACTCGAAAGCGCGTTTTTCGACCCGCCGAGCGTGACGCGCACCTCGCGCCGCCTCGGCTTAGTCAGCGAGGCGAGCTACCGATTCGAGCGCGGCGTTGACCGCCAAGGACAAATCGCCGCTTTGTATCGCGCCGCGCAGCTGCTCAGCGAGGTAGCCCGCGGTTGCGAGGCGGGCGCCGTTATCGACGTCGAGCCGCAACCGCAGCCGATACGGCAGGTGGAATTCAGCACCAAGCTCATAACGGGCCTTCTCGGAGCGGCGATTCCCGCCGGCGAAGCCGCGCGACGCTTGAGAGCGCTGGGCATTAAAGTTAAGCGCACGGGCAAGGACTCCCTAGAGGCGGTTATCCCGTCGTTTCGCGCCGATTTGCGCGAAGGCGCCGACCTCGCGGAAGAGGTAGCGCGTCTTACTGGCTTGGCCGACATCCCCACGCTCCCTTGTCGGCCTTCGGCGGAAGTGGGCGGCGAGGACCAACGACGCGAACTTTTGCGCGCTATCGGGGAAAGATTGTCGGCTTGCGGTCTTAGCGAAATAAAAAGCCTTGCCTTCACCGCTCCTGAGGAGAACCGCACCTTCGGCCGCCTTCAAGGCACGGGGCCTGTAAAGGTCACGAATCCGCTCTCCGCGGAACTCAGCGAGCTGCGCCAAAGTTTGATTTGCGGACTGGTCGCGGCGTTGCGCTTTAACCTGCGCCGCGAGGCTCAGGCGTGCCATCTGTTTGAGCTGGGCAAGGTGTTCTATCGCGAGCATGACGAGCTTAGGGAAGGGTTACGGGTCGCAGCTCTCAGCTATGGAGAATTGGCATTCAGGGGCCTGGGCGAGCGCGGACGGCGGGCGGACCTGTTCACGCTCAAGGGGATGATCGAAGGCTGTCTGGATACGCTCGGTCTGGTCGACAAGGCTGAATTCGTGCGCCTGCCTGGGGAACTCGCTCCGTATCTTCATCCCGGCACAGCCACGGACGTGCGCCTAAAGACAGGTGGGCTCCTGGGGCGACTCGGCGAATTGCATCCGGAATTGGCTTTGACGCTGGAAGTGGATTATCCTGTGGCGGTGTGCGAGCTTGACGTTGGCGAGCTTATAACCTATGGTTCGCTACGCAAGCCGGTCGCGCCACCGCCGCGATTTCCTGCGGTTCGAAGAGACTTGGCCTTGCTGCTGGATCGAGATTTTCCGGCTGCTCAAGTGCGTAGCGTAATTGCCCAGGCAGACGCCAGTCTGCTTGAGAGTGTAGAGTTGTTCGACGTGTACGAGGGCGGCTCGCTTCCGGCCGGCAAAAAGAGCGTCGCTGTGACCTGTCGCTACCGCGCCAAGGACCGCACGCTCACGGACCAGGAGGTCAACCTGCTTCACGCAACAGTCACGAGCTTCGCGATAGAGCGGCTCGGAGCGGTGCCACGTTAGACGCCGGGTGCGACAAGCTTGATTCGAGCGCGGCAAAGGCAAAAGCCAAGCCTGAACAAGGCTGAGCTTGTGGATTTAATCAACCATCGTACGGGTTTGGCCAAAAAGGAAGTCCAAGACTTGGTGGAAACCGTCTTCTCCATCATCAAGGAAGGGCTGTCAGAAGGCGAGCGGGTCAAGATTTCCGGTTTCGGCGCGTTCGTGGTTAATCAAAAACATGCACGGCGCGGGCGCAACCCGAATACCGGAGCGCCGATGCAAATCGGCCCGCACAGAGTGCTCTCCTTCCGCCCCAGCCAGACCCTCAAAGAACTTGTAAATAGCGGGCACAATTGACCAAGAGGCGTTCTTCGCATCGCTCAACCCCGGATCGCAAACCTCAAGGGGCGACATCTTCCGCTGACAAGGACTTTCCCCCTCGCGGCGTGAAGATCGGCGAGGCCGCGAAAATGCTCGGCGTAGCTCCCTACGTGCTGCGCTTTTGGGAAACCCAATTTCCCTCGCTGCGCGCCACCCATTCGCGCTCCAAGCATCGCCTGTACCAACCCAAAGATCTGCAAACGTTACGACTCATTAAGCGCCTGCTCTATGAGGAGGGCTTCACCATCGCCGGCGCCAAGCAGCGTCTCAAGGCGATGAGCGGCGAAGAGCAGACCCCTGAGGTCGTTGCCGTGGCTGACAAGGGCGAGGGCGCGCGGGTCGGTCAGCAAGATGAGATCGAGACGCTCAAACGCGCGCTCAAAGGGATCCATCGCGATCTCATCTCACTGCATAAGCTCTTACACTAAGCCATCATTGGGAGCACTGAGCGGGCGGGACCCTTTCGGTGCTCGGCCAAACGCGGCTAATCAACCGTGCGCCGGCGTTCAAGGGCGTCAGCGACCGCCGTCAACGTTTCAACGACCTCCGTGGGGCTTGCCACGCGAAATTTTGCCCAACTCGGCGCGCTGTCGCCGACCCGCACCGTGATCCCGCCGTCCCGCAGAGCGTAAAAAGCGTCCTCATCGGTGATGTCATCGCCGAAATAGACCGCTGGGGCGTCGAAACGAAACCGCGCGCGTAAGAAGCGAATTGCGCGCCCCTTGTCAGCCCCTCGGGGCATCGCCTCGACAACCATCTTGCCACGCCCCAGGCGTAGCTGCGGGCCTTGCGCGGCAACGAAAGACTCAAAGGCAAGTTTGAAGCGCTCGGCGGCTTTCGCCTCCGCGTTGCGGTAGTGCAGCGCGACGGAAAGCCGCTTGTCTTCGACCACGAAACCGGCCTGCTCGGGAACGTTTGCCCGCAGCCACTCGCGCACCTTGTCGAGCGCGTTAGGCACGCCACCGAGGTCTTCAATTAACCGTCGGCTGCCGTCGGCCTCCAGGATCTCGGCGCCGTGCACGCCAAGCATCGTCAGGCCGAAGTCAACTCCCAGCAGCCGGCGGAGCTGATCGATGTCGCGCCCGCTGATAACGGCGAGCGCCAGCGCCTTGGGATGGCGAGCAAGGCGCGCCAGCGCTTGAGTGGCTCCGGGGGCCGGCACCGCACGCGCGGGATCGCTTACAATGGGCGAGAGCGTTCCGTCGTAGTCAAGGGTAAGCAGCACCGGCGCGCGCCGCCTCACCACGTCCGGCAGCAACGATCGCGGCAGCTCGCGCGGCCGCTCAAGGGCCGGCGGCGTCTGCCCGCTTTCACTCGGCACGACAGGCGCTCTGGTTCAGCTCGGCGACAAACGCATCTCCCCAGCGGTCTAGCGTGTTTTGGTTGATCTTGGCGCGCATCGCCCGCATCATCGCGGCCCGCTGCGCGGCTGGTATCTCCAGCGCCTGCTTGAGCTTGAGTGCGAGAGCTTCCACGTCGTAAGGATTCACCAGCACCGCCTCAGTAAGCTCTTCGGCGGCGCCGGCAAACTCGCTCAGCACGAGCACGCCGTCATCATCAACGCGGGAGGCGACGAATTCTTTGGCGACCAAGTTCATCCCATCGCGCAGAGGCGTCAGGAGTGCCATTTCGGCGGCGCGGTAATAGGCGATGAGATGCTCGGGGTCGAGTCGCGTGTGGAGATAGCGCAGCGGAACCCATCCGTCGGTGGAGAAGGTGCCTACGATACGGCCCACCAGCTCCTCCACGCGGCTTCGCAGCTGCTCGTACGCCGGCACTCTTTCGCGCGACGGAACGGCGATCTGGATCATCGTCACACGTCCTCGATACTCCGAGTTCCGCTCGAGAAACTGCTCGAACGCACGCAGCCGTTCCGGGATGCCCTTGGTATAATCGAGCCGATCGACGCCAAGTATAATGCGCGGCGTGCCGACAGCTCGGTGGATCTCAAGAATCCGCTGGCACACGCGCTCACATGCCGCCAGTTCCGCGAAATCCTGAGCGGCGATACCCAGTGGAAAGGCCCGCACGCGCACTCGGCGGTCGTTCACCGAGATCACGCCGGACTCGTGATCCACCTTAAGGCGGAGCAAGCGCTCGCACGCGGTCAAGAACTCCTCCGTGTAGGAGCGCGTATGAAAGCCGATTAAATCGGCGCCGAGCATCCCGCGCAACAGTTCTGCGCGCCAAGGGAAAATGCGAAAGATCGGCTCGGGAGGGAAGGGCACATGCCAAAAAAGGCCTATCGTCGATCCGGGCCGCATCTGGCGCACCATGCTCGGTACCAGCGCCAAGTGATAGTCCTGCACCCATACCGTGTCCTGAAGCACGGTTTCGGCCGCCACGAGATGGGCAAAGGAGGAATTGACGCGTTGATAGTAGGTCCAGTCCAGGCCGTCGAAATGACACCTCTGCGGCATCAGATGCATCAGCGGCCACAACGCCCGGTTACAAAGGCCGTGGTAGTAATGCGTCACCTCGCGGTCGGCCAAGCCCAGCAGCAGAACCGTCAAATGGGCGTTCTGCGAGGGCATCGTAAGCCGTTTTGCGACGTGGCCTCCGGACCATGCGATCCAAAGACCGCCATTGTTTTCGAGAAGACGCACAAAGGTGTTTGCCACGCCTCCCACAGTCCGTCGGGTGACTTGACTGGCACCTTCACCGATAACTTCAATTGGGGCGCGATTGGAAATGACGACCAATCGGCGCGCGCTTCGCGGGGATTCGAGTTTTGAATCGACGGACGCTTGCTCAACAACTCGCGAGTCAGTGACCGAGACTGCCGCGCCTTTGGTTAAGTCTTTCACGTTCATTGCCCGCCAGATAACTCGCCGTACGATGCCGGACTGGCCGCGCAGCGCCTCGACGTTTCAAGCTCGAATTTAGATTCTATTAGCGGCCAAATTGAGGGACAAGTCTGCCGTGGGAGGCGCGATGGTAAAGCCTCTACAGTGTCGCCAAGCTCGCGCACCTCTGGCTCTGCGAGTCGAATCCGCCCGCGGGGACAGCGCAAGGCGCAACTTGTGCGGGAAGTAGCGGGTCTTATCAAGGCCGCGACGATTCTGGGATAATCGGTTCAACATTATAGCCGGCGAAAGGAGAGCAGAACTGGCACGGATGGATAGGGCGAGCGTGGTGATGCCGGTCTTTAACGGCGAGCGTTTTATCAGCGACGCACTGCGCAGCGTTTTTTCTCAAACGCATCCCGCGTTTGAGGTCATAGTGGTCGACGATGGCTCTACGGACCGCACCAGGCAGGCGCTTGAGCCATTCGCCGACCGCGTGCGCTATTTCTATCAGCCGAACAGGGGCGCCGCCCAAGCTCGAAATCGTGGTCTCGACGCCGCGCAGGGAGAATGGATTGCTTTCCTCGACGCCGACGATGTTTGGTATCCGGAAAAGCTCGCCGTGCAGTTCGATTACCTGAGGGAACACCCCGAGGTCCGGTTCCTGTACTCGGACCTTGCCGTCTGTGACGATAATGGCACGGTGCTTCAGACCGACGCGCTAAGAACCCAATGGGAGGCCGAGCGCGCTACTCGCAACCTCAACCTTAACCTGATCTCGCTGGCATTCAACGGCCAACCGTTTCCGCATCCCTCGACGGTATTAATCAAAAAGGATGTCCTAATCCAAGCCGGCGGCTTTAACCCGGCGTTTCGCCGCAACTACCACGAAGACTTCGAAGCTTTCGCTAAAGCGGCGCATATCTCAACCCCGCATTTCATGCCGCGAACGTTGATTAAGTATCGGCGTCCCTCGCGCCGCCCCCTCGCGGACCAAAATTTTCTGCTGTTATTGCGCGGCCTCTACGAGCTTTGGCGCGACGATCCGGTAAAGCAAAACGTAGTCCGACAGTCGCTGGCCTGCCATTACGCCAAACGGGGTCAGGGCTACCTATGTTCCCGCAGCTATGGCCAAGCCCGTGAATGCCTGGCGTTGGCGCTTTCTTACAATCCTTCGGACCGGCACGCGCGCCGCCGCCGTTTGGTTTCGCATCTTCCTTTGGTGCGAGACTTCTACGCTTTCTGGCAAGTCCGCGTCCGCGGCAAGGTCTTCGCCCCACCCTCCGAATTCAGTTAGCTCTCGCTTCGAGCCCTAACGACTTTGGTGGCGGGGGCGCGGGCAAACGGCGAAGCTCAACCGCGCATCGCGATTTTTCCCGTCGGCGCTTCAACGAGTACACTCCGGCAGGTGGTTGGCTTACGCGGCCTCGGAAAGTTTGAGTGAGATTACCTGCGAAACGCCAGGCTGCGGCATCGAGACGCCGTGAATCTGATCGGCAGCGCGCATCGTCGCCTGATTGTGCGTT
>JAJYYI010000147.1 GCA_021801125.1 Deltaproteobacteria bacterium
TTATCACCGGGATCCCATCATTCACATGCGCATTCGCCAACACAGCCAAGAAATCAAAGCTCTGGTCAGGGAGCGTGGCGTTCGGATTTTCCAGCGCCACGGGAACATACCCATCCATAAATCTCCATAGCCACGACTGGGTACGCTGGCAATATCACCGTTGGGAAAATCGTGCGCACGTGAGCTACGATTACACTGCTGCATCCACTGCGGTTTACGCCAATCGCCTCGTTCTGGAAGATCAGGGCCGATATTATTTCAAACCAAAGATTCACTATATCTTCGGTGACATCCGTTATGACAGAAATCAATTTAACGGATATTATTACCACTTGATAGAAACCATAGGCGAAGGCAATATCGTATCACTCGGCAAAACCATGTCCATAGATTATCAGGGAGGCATCGGTGCTCAGGAAGACCAGCCTATAGGTATGAAATATCAAACCAACCCGGCCGCTCGTTTAGCGGTGGGTTATCAGTGGCACCTGACCCGCCATGCGACTTTCAAGGAAAACGTAACCGCCCTGCTATCCACAGCCAACAACAATACTTATGAGTCGGTTACCAGCCTGCAATCCCAGTTGTATGGTCCATTAGCCTTGCAGCTATCTTATACCGCCACCTACAACGAATTCCCCGTGATCAGTTATTATAAAAAGTTTAACACCATTACGGCAGCGGATTTGAAATTCCATTTTTAGCCACTCGGGGCTATGCAATACAAAATCGCGCAAGGTGATTCGGGAGAGGGTGCAATGCAGAAAGTTGCTATTTAATATGGCGGAGAGGGTGGGATTCGAACCCACGTGGGGTTTTACCCCCCATCCGATTTCGAGTCGGCGCCGTTATGGCCACTTCGGTACCTCTCCGCGGAGGTGGTATACCTTAATCTTTCCAGACGCTGGCGGCAAGTCCGCTGCCCGAAAGCGCGGTGTATCAGCGTTGCGCCGGGCTGCCGGCGAAGATTACATGAGCGAAGCCTTCTATTTCGCGCCGGATGGTCTGATCTGCGGCCTCCCGCACGCCCGACGTGCCGTCGGTCGCACCGCTCGCCACCGCGATCAGGATGTTTTTCTTCGCCCAGCCGGATGATATCCGCCCGGGTGCAGTCGGAGCGATCCTGCATGACGTTGAACTGTAGACGCGACAACAGGCGCCGCAACTCTTCGACATGTTCAGGGGCCGCCGAACTAGTTGTTCATCACCGTACCCGGCGCGTGAATACGCGGCGCTCACCTCCGCCATTCCGACCTCCGGTTCAGCATCTTTCCCCCTTCTATGCGCTCGCGCGGTTGGCCCGCGCAGCGATGTCGGCACATCGCGCCATGAGCGTCTCGAAGGGCTCGGCATCTTCCAACAACAGCCCGTCCTCGACCATACAAACATAGTCTTCTTTCAATGCTTTCAGGGAGGCGCCAGCGGGCACAAGGCGCAAGCCACCGCTGACCGCAGCCGCGTAGTCGATAGGACTGCGATCGGCGGCCTTTTCGGCGAAAAACATACTTTTATGCCGTGCAACGGCCTGGGCGAGATGGCGATCTGCGAAGGCTGCGGCGGCGAGACCGGCTTCATCGAGCTTGGCGACATCGTGCCAGTGGCGGGCGAAGCGATCGCCGCGCAGCCGTTCCTGCAGACAGAAGACATGAATGGCGGTCGCCTTCTCCCAAAACGTCCGCTCGGCGTGCATCACGCGGGGCCGGGCCGTCGGAAAATTCACCTCCTTGATCAGACCGGACGCGTCGCAGGCGACATCGCGCAAACTCGCCGGTTCGCCCGTCGAGCGAGCGCCGAACTCGAGCGTCACGCTCGGCGCGACGTAGCCCGAGCCGGTCGCCGCCGCTTCATAGTCAACGAACAGTTTCTCACCCTCGGCATGGATCGTCGCCGTCAGACCTTCGGCAGCCAACGCGCTTGCGATGACGGGCTGCGCGGTCCCGGCGACCCATTCCGGCAGACGTCGGCGGACCTCGCTCGACCACCGTTTCTCCTCGCTACGCGTCTTCGGCAACGCTTCGCCATCGGTATCCACAAGGTCCGGCGCGATCTGGCGGATGTCGTAAGTGAGGTCGACGTCTTCAGAGAATCTTCGGATGACCCTATAGGCTTTCGACAACGACGTGCCGCCCTTGAACACCAGGTGCTCGCCGAGTGGTGATCCATAGAGGGCGGCAAGCGCCCAGACCACCCACACATCCTTCTCCAGGAGGTGCGCGGGTCGCCCCGATAGATCAGCCGCGACACCGAGTGCGTCGCGACGATCCTTGGCCGAAAGGCGGAGGAAGGCATCAGCCATAGGCGGTCTTGCCCACGCTTCGGGCGAGCCAAGTCGGAAGCTGCGGCGCGACGGCCACCAGCTCACCGAATGCGCCCGCCGGCATTTTTCGTTTCAGCGTCTTGAGCGCCTCCTCAGCCTTCTCCGGGCCGAGCCAGGCCAGTGCCCGGACCGCTTCGCCCGCTGGCCGATTGGCCAAACTCAATTGCCAGCGCGGCGCATGCCGCAGCTCGATGACTTGCTTACCGAGGTTCATTGTCCGGCTGCGCCCCGAAGTCAGATAGACCGACCGGATAGGCACCTGCGTCGTCAAACCGAGGGCGTTTGCAGCGGCCACACCGTTCGAGACGATGACTTCACCCCGCTGAATGGCAATTGCCTCGACCGCTTGCTCCACGGATGGAGCCCGCGTGCCGAAGCGGCTTGTGATGGGACGAAGATAGACGCCGCGGCCCGCGCGGATCAGTTGGCCGCGCTCAGTCAGACGCGAGAGAGCCTGGTCCACCGCAGCTCGATTACCGAGGTGGAGCAAGCTCTTAGCCGCCACGGGGGTCCCTTCGGGTAGCCCTTCCGAATACGCCAGAATCTGTTCAGTCAAATGTTGCATGGCCATTCTCCTTTCAGAAGTGTACGCAGGTTTCTGACAGCCCTCAAGAAGCTGCCCGCCCGCCGTAGCGCCGAAAAGGCCATACAGGACTACAAGGCGGCACCGTCGTTACGATCCTTGGC
>JAJYYI010000076.1 GCA_021801125.1 Deltaproteobacteria bacterium
CAGCCGAACCAGTGGGTTCATTTTCATAGCGCTCGCGCACGCCGCCTTGGTCATGACGGGGCTTAGCGCACCGCGGACGAGCAAGAGCGGGCGACTAATCTGGCCGATTGTCTCCAAAACGTTCAAGCCGTCGCCGCCGAGAAAACTCTCGCGGTCGAATTTCATCGAGTAAAGCCCGTCGCTCGTAACTCCCAGGCTTTTTTCAGCGATGAATGCCAGCCGCGCGGGCGCAATTTCCCCCTGATGAGGTATCAATCGAAAACGCTGCTTCGCGGTCTCCAGATCGGGATAGTTGACCGTCGGCAGGCTCTTGAGCCGGCGCAAAAACCGGTCTCGTTTTTCGTTCGACACAATCGCCGCATCTACCGCTACCAGACCCACCGCAAGTTCCGGATACCGACAGGCAAAAGCGAGCGCGACCAGGCCCCCCATGCTGTGGCCGACGGTCACGGGCGAGCGTAAGCCCAGATCGAGAATGACCCGACGAACGTCCTCTGCGTAGTCATCCGGATAATAGGCCGGGGGACGCACCCATTCACTGTCACCATGGCCGCGCAAGTCAATCGCGATGAGACGCAGACCATCGCCGATCACATCGGCCACGGGTTGCCACCACCAAGCGTTAGCCGCGTTGCCGTGGAGCAGCACAACGTGGTTTTCGGCGGATTCGTTCCATTCCAGAAGGTGCAGGCGCGGGTCTCCTGGCAAGACGCGACTCTTGGGCGTGTTCATTGGCAGGTCACTTTTACGACGGCTGCGGTGACGAGGTCGCTGTTAAGAATCGCGCCGATTGGTCACAAGCGACCAGGGGCGATGACGTCATCAAGGCTAATCAAATCTAACAGCCGGAGACATTCGTTTGAAGAACTCGTTTGATGCTGGATGGCGGCTCTTTTCGGAGAGCGAAACAACTGGCTCGACCATGCTCGCGCGAGGCGTTCATCGCCATGGGTAGGGAGCGCCACCCCCCACGGGTATTCGCGGCCGGTTACAAGGCAACGCCGGCCAGTGGTCGGCATGAAACGTCCAAAGCTGAGCCCGACCGCGCTTTGCGAGCGGCATTTTTTGTGCCACGATTCTACATGGCTCTTACCGTATGCTTTTCATGTCGCGTCGATCTTCGGTAATCACGTTGACCCTTGCGTTGAGTGTGGCGCTGTTCCCTGGGTTAGCGGTTCGCGCCCAAGACGCCAACGAGGCCAAGGCGCGCGCCTTAATTGACTCGGCGATCCAGATGACCGACAGCGAGCAGGCGCTCAAGCTTCTATGGCAAGCCACAGACGTCGACCCACGTCTTACGGATTCGTACCTTTATCTTGGCCTATACTATAACTCGCGGGAGAACTTCCCCGAGGTCGTGGAAGTATATCGCAAGCTGCTCAAGTACCGTCCGAAAGAGGTGAGCGCCTACTTGAACATCGGAGAGGCCTATATGTCTTTCAATCCGCCGAAGTTCGACGACGCGCTCGATTACTTCCGCAAGGCCTATGCGCTCGACTCGAATTCCGCACTAGCCGCGCTGCGAATCGGCGAAATTATGGCTCATCAGGGGCAACGCGAGGAGGCGATTCGCTACCTCACCCAGGCTCAAACCGCCGCAAAGCTCAAGGATCCGTCGATCGCCGCTGAAGCTCAAAAGATTCTAGAGCAAGTGACCTCCCGTTAGGATCCTTTCTACGCCATTAGGACAGCGCTCCCGCGAGAGAAAGACGCAAAAGGCGAAGTGCCGGGAGATCGCTCTGCGGACCCGCCTTGCAGCTGCGCCAGAACCCCTAGCTTTCGCTACGTAAGCGGCTAGGCCCCCTGCGAGCGGGCGCTAGTCGCAGGTCCCTGGGCCGGCAAGCCAGGGTTTCGCCCCTGGAGCAGGCGGACGCTTGCAGTTTTGGTTTCCCCGGCGAGCTAGAGGCGTCGGGGCTGGACACCTTAGCGGGACAATCAGTTCTGCTTCTTGACTGAACGCGCTTGCCCCGCCGAAGCAGGGGGTTCACCCAGGCCGGCGCGGGCGAGGTCGCTAGGAAAGTCAAAGTCGGTAACCACGCCGCTATCGTCGATCTCGACGCAGGCTACCCGTTCGGGGTCGCTGTGCACCACGGCGCGCGCGCCCAGCGTATCCGGCACTTCCATCAGCTCGCGGAAAACGGAACGGTCAAAGATTACCGGATGGCCGCGCTTGCCCTGATAGCGAGCAACGACAATCTTTTTGCTTCCGGCCGCGTACGCCGCAAGCAAGCTCGAGATGGTACGGCGTTGGATAAGCGGCTGGTCGGCCAGATGAACCAGGATTGCATCGGCACGGGTATCGACGGCCGCGACGGCCGCTTTCAAGGAACTAAGTTGACCCGCAGTGTAGTTCGGATTCTCTACGATCGTGAGGCGCGGGTTATCAGGGATCGCCGCCCTTATTTGTTCAGCATAAGCGCCGAGCACCACCAGGACATGAGGCAATTCGGCAAGTAAGGTATCGCAGAGATGAGCGATAAACGTCCTCCCCTCGACCATCAACAGCGGCTTCGGAAACCCCATCCGGCGTGACTCGCCAGCGGCCAAGAGCACGCCTTCAACGTACGGGCTCATTGAGGCCAAGGGTGGGAGCTTGCTATCGCCTGACACCAATGCGCGGTCGGGAAGTCATGCGGCGACGCTTGGCTTGCTCGACGGCCTAAGGCGCCCCAGCTTTACACCCAGCGAGAGCTGGTCGCTCACGCTCAAACGTCGCTCGCGGATAATCTCCGCCATGATAGCGACAGCTATCTCTTCGGGCGTTTCGGCGCCGATATCGAGCCCGATCGGTGCGTGCACCCGGGCGAGCCTCTCCTTGTCAACCCCATCTGCTTCGATCCGGTCAAGAGTGGCCTTCACGCGCCGTCGCGACCCGATCATTCCGACATATCGTGGGGCCTGCTTAAGGACGGCACGCAGCGACGACTCGTCGAATGCGTGTCCGCGGGTAACGATCACCACGTACGCGTACCGATCGAGCGTCAGCGAGTCGATGGCCGTCGCAAAGGGTTTCACGATAATCTTGTGCGCTTGCGCAAAGCGCTCGCGATTGGCGAATGCAGCGCGGTCGTCAATCACCGTCACGCGAAAACCCGCCATCGCGCCTATAACGCAGAGCGGCTGAGCAATATGGCCCGCGCCGATGATCACCAGCTGCTGCGTACCAGCCAACGGGTCGAGGAACAGGCAGGGAAGATCACTGCGTCCGACCCGCGCCACCGCGTTAAGCTTTCCCGACGGTTCCAATTCCAGCAGTCCCGGTGACACCTCGAACGCGCGCCGGGCCAGGTGCTCCAGTTCATTCTGTGTCAGTGCAATTGGCAGCCCCTCGCCGCTTGGGCGATTGAGCCTCAGCACCGCCTTGGCGCCCGAAGCTGCCGAGGTCGCTTGCGCCGACCCGTGAACCAAGGTCAATAGCGCCGCTGGTTCACCACGTTGCGCCGCGTCTGCGAGTTCCGCGGCAACGCTGCGGTCACGCGTCGGCGCCCAAAGGTCAAGAAACACGTCCATGATTCCGCCGCAGGTGCCTATTTCGTCCTGCTGGAAGTCACCGGTTAAGTCGACCTCGTCGACCCTTGGACCGCCGCCATGCTCGAGCATCAGGCGCGCCTTGCGAAAGATCTCCGCCTCTCCGCAACCTCCACCGATCGTGCCCACCTGCCCGTCGTCGCGCACCAGCATCTTGGCGCCAACTTCGCGCGGCGTCGAGCCGCGCACGTTGATCACAGTGGCCAGCACAAAAGCTCGCCCCGAATTCAGCGTGCTAACGGCCTCGGACCAAATTTTTTCTGCTGACGCCATCGTAAGCTTCCATCACATATTTTAGCAGCGAAACCGCCCTGTGGCATCGAGCGCTTGCGCCGGCTCATCTCGCTCGCACGTTGACGCGGAAACCACGCCAGTTCGGTCTCGACAGATCAGGCTCCGTTGCCGCAAGGCAGCTTGGCGCCTACGTCATCCAGTACGCGAAAAATGCTGCCTCCCGGCAATCCGTCGGCCTCCTCAGGCATCACCGCGCAGGATCGCGTCCTAGGCCGTGCCCTTTTCCTGCGCCTCCAACATCTTGAGGAGTTCCTGGTAATGCTTGGGCATCGTAACCGTGCCGCGCATCGCCACGGGTACTGGGTAACGCACGCCGCCCTTTTGCGTTCCCTCAAGCCCGATGAGAATTTCATCACTACGGCTCCACGGGAAGGCAAACACCATCTCGGTGTCCTGCGTCATGCCAAACACGCGGTCGCCATTGCAGGGGAGTATCACCTTCGGTTCTCCGCTGCTCATGGTCTGGATAACGATTTCTGCGCAATCGAGCCGGCCGCCGGTGGTGCTTTCGATCCGGCCACCACGCTTGAATAAAGCGGCATTCACCAGCCGCATCACCTGGGCGCTGTTTCCATACACCGCGACAACGTGCGGGGTGAAGGTCGCGCGCGACAGCGGTGCGATACATACATGAGTGTATCGACCAGGTTCGAACTTCCAGGTGCTCGCCTCCAGTCGCGTGCCGGCTTCCTCATTCTCACAATACATTCCGACGGCGGCAAAACCCCGCAGGTAGGCGTCGTTCGGCTTGCGAAAGCCGAACGCGATCGCGGACAACGGGCATATCAAGTCGTCCTTGCCAACCGCGACCGCCCAACCGTAGCGTCGGGCCACACCCATCGATTGGCAGACAATCCACTGTTCACCATAGTTTTGGCTGGGAACCTTCACCCCCTCGGGCATCTGCTCGCCGGGCTCGAGCATGCGAATACCGAGCGGGAACGTATCCGGCCGCACAAACCGGCTTATGGCCGAGTCGAGTTGATTTATTTTGGCCCCATCGTAGTCACTCATGTCATCCCTCCTGTATGGACGCCGGTCGTTCGCTCATCCGACCTCTCTTCAAGGCCTGAAAATCGCGGCAAAGCGGCCTAAGGCATTATGTAGCACAGCGCCACCGCGGTTCGAAGGGTACTCTTCCGCGCCATCGGGCAACTCAACTCCGCGCGCCACTGTTCAAAGCCGACTGCGGGAAAAAAATGCCGGAACATCGCCTAGCGCAGCATCGCACCATTGACGAAAGCCAGCTTACCGTGGGTGCCGGTCTAGGATCCGGCGGAAGGATCCGCGGGCGAATTCTGCCGGTTCTGTTGCGGGCGCCGATGGCGATATCCGGAGAGGGTTTTGAAGCTGTCGCCCAAACCGTGACGCCACATCATCCGGTAAAGCGTCGAGCGCGAAACGCCTAGCAGCGAAGCGGCCAGACATCGATTACCCTGACTTTCGCGCAAAGAGCGAAGCAATGCTTGCTTGATGTTTTCTTCGAACGAGAGACCGTGAGTCGGTTCGCTCTCGCCTGGCTCAGCAGAAGTTGCCGCGGAATTCAACTCCGCAGGGGCCGCATCTGCCGGCGCATCACCGCGACTGTCGGAAATATCACGATCTGACCGCACCGGGTACGCGCGCTCCGCCCGTATGAGAGAAGAGGCTGGGGGATGGGCGAGGTGGGTAGGGAGGTGGGTGGTATCGATGCGGTCGTGTGCAGCGAAGAGGACAGCGTGTTCGATAGCGTGGGCGAGTTCGCGCACGTTGCCCGGCCAGGAGTGGGCGGTGAGCAGGTCGAGGAGGTCGCGGGCCAACATGCTGACCGGCTTGTCGAACAGGCGGTTGTAGTGGGTGACGAAGTGGCCGGCGAGCAGCGGGATGTCCTCGCGGCGCTGGCGCAGCGGCGGCAGCATGATTGAGGTCGCGTTGAGCCGGTAGAAGAGGTCGTCGCGAAAGCCGCCCTGCTTGACCAACTGGCGCAGGTCGCGATTGGTTGCCACCACCAGCCGGATATTGACCTGGTAGCTGTGGGCGGAGCCCACCGGCTGCACCTCGTAGGTCTCCACCGCGCGCAAAAGCTTGGCCTGAAGCTTAAGCGGCAACTCGCCGATCTCGTCGAGAAACAGCGTGCCGCCGTGCGCCGCGCGAAAGCATCCCAACGCCTCTTCGCGCGCGTCGGTGAAGGCGCCGCGCACGTGGCCGAACAACTGCGACTCGGCCAGCGTCTCCATCAGATTCGAACAGTTGAAGGTGACAAACGGCCCCTTGGGCGCGGGACCAAAGCTGTGCAGTGCTCGCGCCACCAACTCCTTGCCCGTCCCCGACTCGCCCTGAATCAATACCGTCGTCTTGTACGGCCCAAGCCAGCGAATCGCCGCAAACACCCGAAGCATCAACTCCGACCGCCCCACCAACTGCCCCACACGCTCGCCCCCCACCGCCAACTCCTCCACCTTAAACCACCCGCCGCCAGGCTCCAAAGCCTCAAGCCCAGCGCGGTTCCGCTTTTCCTCGTCCATCCGCTTTTCCTTTGGTGCTGGCTGCAACGGAGGCTCATTGCAAATGGCAGGCCGCAGAAGCGGAAAGGGATTCGGCTCGTTTGGGCCTTATGCGACGGCAGCGGCGCGGTGGCGCAGTAGAATTTTGGCGTCGACCGCCGAAGAGCTGACGCCGGCGCCATTTTCTTGTCACATCACGGCGGGCAGGGCGGAATTGCTCGGACGAACGCTGCCTCGCAGAGGTCGCGCATAGTTCGTGAGAGCGGACGCCGTCCTGGCGTACCGCGAGGTTGATGCGCAACAGACCGGCTAAGGGCACAGCTCGAGCGCACGCTCGAACATAGGTTCGAGGCTGAGCGCCAGTGTCTCCCATGCAGGATCAATTCGCTTGCCGCGCCGATGCAGCATCAGGTTGAAGATTGTGATGGCGCCGAACCGGTATCCGGCCAGCGCGCGAAACCAGCCCATGAGCCGCGGCTCAATGCGACGGCCGGAAATTTCCTCATAGAGCGCCACAATCTCCAGCGGCTGCGGCGCGGAGGTGGGGATGAGCATTTTCGTTTCCCAGCTCTTCGCGTCGCAAAATAGGCAGAGCCATGCCAGGTCCAGCACTGTTGGTCCAATGAAGGCCAGTTCCCAGTCGAGCAAGGCCCGCATGCGATCGCCGGCGAAGATGAAGTTGGTCCATTGGAAATCGCCGTGCACGCATCCGACGGGGCCGTTATCGACCAGGCTCGCCCGCAGCCGCCGGCTGAGCGGCTCGCTCGCACTAACCAGCGACGGCTCCAGCATCGGACGCTTGAGCAGGTCCTCCCACCGCGAAAGCTCCGCGCTCAAAGCGACTGGCTCGCCCCAGGCGGCCGTAAGTCCGCGCCAGTCCATGGCGTGGAGCTTCGCCAGCGTATCCAGCGCGGAGCGAACACATGCCACGGCGTTGTCAGGGTTGAGCGCCAGATTGCCGCGGGCTGAACCAGGGCCGCCCAGGAAGGTGACGACGCAGTAGGGCACGCCGAACCAGCGCGTGTCGTCGCCAAACCATCGCACCGCTGGCACCGGGACCTCGCTACGCTGAAGCGAGGCCATGATTCGTCCTTGGCGCGCCACGTCCGAGGGTCCGGCGGGCCTCACTCCGGCAGGCGCAAGCCGTATCACCAATTGTTCTTGTCGAAGCGCGCCCTTCGCGTGGTACTCGAGTAGAAAGCTTAAGCTTAATCCCGCATGGCCCGGTAGCGGGGTGAGAGCTTTTATCAGCGCGTTCGTGTCCCCGACATGAGCGCGGCAAAACGCCGTCAACCTATCAGTGATTTGCACCTGGCGGTTTTCTTTTTCCCCCAAATTAAATGCTTTTCGCCCCCGCGTTCACTGCGCCCCAATTAGTGAGCGGTGATCAGATCGCGCGCCGACAACCGCTTCAGAGCAATCCAGCTCTCGCCTGACGCACGAGCCTTCAGAACGGCGCGGGCGTAGGATTGCTCGGGCAGTTCCTCCCTAAGCTGCACAAGCTTGCGGTCAACTTTCGTCTTCGTCTTGCGGAGCGTCGAGCGCCGGCAGCTCCAACCCTTCGATTTCTTGGAGGGTTTTACCCGCAATCCCCTGGAGGTCGCCATGCATCCCTACCGTCGCCTGCATAACCTGTTGGATCTGCTGTTCCCGCTTCGCCCATTGCTTCGTGATGAGCTTTTTCTCACGGGCCAGATCCTCCTGCATCGAGGAGAACGCTTCGACGATGGCTTGCAGGCGCTGCCGAAAGCGCGGGCCGGTAAGGTATTCGTACACCATTTCCATCTTGGTCTGCCGGCCTTCCGACGTCTGGCGAGCCGTCGCGACTTCCACCAGACCATGGCGAAGGGTTACCGCGAGCGGGATCGCGAGGCGCGGATGGGCAATCCAGACGCCCTCGACGAGGCCAAAGGCTTCGATCTCCTTGGGCAAAGCCTGACTGATGATCACGGAAGCCTCAGCCTTCGCGGCCCGCTGGTCAGCTCGCAGCTTCGCGAGCCAACCGTCGCTCCAGTTCTTGGTGCGCTTCGATTCCCAAAGAATCGTCCCGCACGATTGGCCAAACGGCCCGACCACGCGCTGCAAGACGTCGCCGCCGTGCTCTCCTTTGGGCACTGGCTGAATCGAATCGCGTGGAAAGTGCGCGCTCAAGAGCGCCTCTAGCTCTATTTCCTGGACTTCGCCTTGAAGTTGCTGCGATCCCTGCTCGGCCTTGCGCCTTAACTCCTCGATCTGCTTCTGCATCGAGGCAATAGTTTGCTCCTTCTCGAGCACCTTGAGCTTCAGCTCGTCTTCGGCTTGCTTGCGAGCTTGGTCACGCGCGGCTGACAACCCCTCCTGCACGCGCTTTTCGACCGTGAGGTCCAATTCGCGCATCTTATCATCGAGCTCGCGCTGCTTGCGCAGCAGCTCTGCCTGGACTTGCTGAGCTGCCTTAAGCTTGTCCTCGCGCTGCTTCAAGACCTCCTGAAGCTGAGCGATCTCTTCCGATTTTTGCTGGATATCGGCGGCGACAAGCGCCTTTGCCTTGCGTTCCTCATCAGCGGATATTTGCGCTCGTTCCTGCTTTAGTTTTTCCGCGATTTGCTGGTCCAGCGATTCTCGAAGCTTGGCCAGCTCTTGCTCTTGTTCGCGAAGCGTCGCCTCGCGCCGCGCAACGTCGGAGTCCTTCTGCGCCAGACGCCTTTCGTACTCGCGCCGCGTGACCTCGATCAGCGGCGCGGCGAGTGATTCCGTGAGCGGAATAACGCTCTTACAGCTCGGACAAATGATCGTTGGTTCGGTCATGACCGTTTCTCCGTGCCGTGATCTAAGGAGACGCCGAATTATCGTGAGCTTGGGAAGACGAGCCGTGCTCGCCTTGAGGACGCCGCGAAAGGTGGTCTGACGGCTGATTCACGCGAAATCCGCCGGCGCCTGCGGGATGGCACTGGTGTCTATTCGGCCAGCTGCTTTACGGTTTTTACCAGGCGCACCACCGATTCCACGGCGTTTTTGGCGTTGTCGAGACGGTCCAGCGCCTGCATGCGGTCCATTCCCGGTCCGGTAACTCCCAAGCCGACGGGCTTTTCGAATTGCACCGCCAGTTCGGCAGCGACCCCGGCCGCTGCCGCCATGATAACTTCGTCGTGCTGGGTTTCCCCCTTGATTACCGCGCCGAGCATCACTACGCCGTCAACGTCGCTGCGCATCAACAGTCGCTTGACGGGAAGTCCCATGTCGAACACCCCAGGAACGTGCACCTCGTGGCTGATCTCCGCCCCAAGCAACTTCGCGTGGGCGCGTGCTCGCTCGAGCATCAGGCTCGTTACTTCGCAATTAAAGTCCGAAACGACCAGCGCGATCCTCAAGGCGAACTCCTTTGCGGCCTATACGGCTCACGGACCTCGACGCCGTGTTCTTTGAGAAATTCTTTAAGTTCAGGCAAGCCGTAGCGGCCATAATGAATTATCGAAGCCACGATCGCCGCGTCCGCTCCTGCTTCGTTGAAGACCGCAAGGAGATGCTCAGGGGCGCCGGCGCCGCCCGAGGCGATCACCGGGATGCTCACGGCGTCTACGATGCAGCGCGTAAGCTCCAACTCGTAGCCCAAATTGGTGCCGTCACGATCGATTGAGTTAACGCAAAGCTCACCCGCGCCGAGTTCTTCCCCGCGTCGTGCCCATTCCACCGCATCGAGCCCGGTAGGCAAACGGCCACCGTCAATCACAATCTCGTAGCCGGAGGGTAGCTGGCGGCTGCGCTCGCGGCGGGCAACCTGCATCGAGAGCACGACGCACTGACTGCCAAAGGCCTGCGCTCCCTCCGCAATCAGCCCCGGCTCGCGCACCGCGCCCGAATCGATCGAAACCTTCTCCGCGCCGGCCAGAAGCACCGCGCGCATATCCTTGAGCGAACGCAACCCACCGCCCACGGTGAAGGGAATAAACAGTTCGCGTGCCACTCGGTCCACGACGTCGAGCATGATGGCCCGGCGCTCGCTGGAGGCGGTAATATCGTAGAAAACTATCTCGTCGGCGCCCTGCTCGTAGTAATAACGCGCCATATCGACCGGATCGCCGACGTCCACGTTATCCAGAAAAGCGACGCCTTTGGTGACCTTGCCCGCGCGAACGTCGAGGCAGGGGATGATCCGCTTAGAGAGCATCTCGCCCCGCCTGATATCGGCAGAAGTTGTCCAGCATCCGCAGCCCTGCGCCGCCACTTTTCTCCAGATGAAACTGCGTCGCCATCACGGGACCGCGCGCCAGCGCCGCGACAAAGCGCACGCCGTAGTCCGCCAGCGCCACGGCGTCACCCGAATCAACCAGGTCGGGATAATAGGAGTTCACGAAATAGAAGTAGGTGCCGTCCGGAATACCGTCAAATAGCGGATGCTCGCGCAGCAAATTGACACGGTTCCAGCCAATCTGCGGCACCTTGAGGCGCACGCCGTCGGTCGTCGCCGGAAAGCGCAGTGCGTGCCCCCGTATCACGCCCAAACACTTAGCGTCGTTCTCCTCGCTGGAATCGAGCAGCACTTGGATGCCGATACAGATTCCGAGAAACGGCTTGCCTGCACCGATCACCTGCTCAGTCAGCACCTGATCGAGCCCAAGCGCGCGCAGATTTTCCATCGTCGCTCCCGCCGCGCCGACGCCCGGTAGAATCACCCGCTCGGCCCGCGCGACCGCATCGGGCCGGTCGGTGATTTCGCAGGCGTGGCCAAGGAAGGCGAGCGCGCGCGCCACGCTGCTGAGATTACCCGCGCGATAGTCGACGATCGCGATCATCGCAGGCCGCTCCGCACGGGCAGTTGCCCGAGAGCCGATCTGACCGCGGCCGGGGGACGTCCGTCACTGCGGCGCACGCTCTCTTTCATGACGGCCATCAACTTTACTTGAGCTGCAAAAGCTCGGCGACCGCCTGCTCAACACTGATACGCGGGCGCCACCCCAGCAGCCGCGTCGCCGCGCTGGTGTCGGCCAAGGTATGGCGCGGTTCTCCGCGCCGCGCTTCCAGCCGCGCGATCGGGCCTCCGAACAAACTGGCGAGTTGGTTGACGCTTATCGCTCGTCCGGCGCCAACGTTGATCGGGCGGCCGTCACCGACCTTGCAATCCATCGCGAGCATCGTGGCCCTGGCCACGTCTCGCACGTCGGTGAAATCACGCGTCTGCTCACCGTCTCCGTATATCGGCAGCGGTCGACCTTCGGAGCGCGCAAGCAGAAAAGCGCTCACGACCGTCGCATAAGGACCTCCAGCCGACATCCTGGAACCGAACACGTTGAAGTATCGCAGCGCGACCGTCTCAAGACCGAACAAACGATGGAACAGTCGCATGTACTGCTCACCGGTGAGCTTCTGGAGTGCGTACGGGCTCAACGGATTCGGCACCATGTCCTCGCGCAGCGGCAGGCTCTGCTGCTCGCCGTATACCGACGACGAACTCGCATAAACGACGCGCCGCACACCGGCGTTGCGCGCGGCAACCAACACGTTGAGTGTGCCAACTACGTTGGTCAGATGAGTCTCTAGAGGCTTATCGATTGACAGGGGCACGCGGGGTAGGGCCGCCAGATGAAACACCGAATCCACGCCGGCAAAGCAGCCGGACAGGGCATCGCCATCGCGAATATCCGCTTCTACCAGTTCAGCGGCCGAGTTGAGATCTTCCCGCTTTCCGCCAGCGAGATTATCCACCACTCGCACCGCAAGCCCGCCCTCGACGAGGGCGTCCACTAAATGAGAACCGATAAAACCGGCTCCGCCGGTAACCAAAACCGTCCGTCTTGTCGCAACCGACTTCTCGGGAGTGCTGGAAGTCATCACTTGAAAAAGTAACTTTTTCCGGCCTGCTAGGCCAGCCTTAGTCCATAATGCACCACCCAAGCGCTCGCTTCGAAGGCGGGCACATCGATAGAAGGTGAAAGGGCCATCGGGTTCTCCGCCTCAAATTCAACCCCGGAGCCGCGCAAGGTCTGAATGGACGGCGCTTCGCCGCACCCTGTGCCTTTCACGAAGCCCGGAAATCGGGCGACAGAACTCACGCAGTCAAGATAATGCGTCCGCGCCCGCTTTCTCGGCTTCGGCCACCACCTGATCCAGCGCTTGTGCGTCCGCCTGCGACAACGAGAAGTATTTCGCTTCGGGATGATGGAGAACGAACGCGCTGACCGAGCTTTCGGGGTCCATCATAAAGCCCTCGGTGAGCTTTAGGCCTATCGCGGCCTCGATGTCCAGCAAGCGAAAGAGTTTAGCCTGGTCCTCTAGCCGCGGGCATGCCGGGTAGCCGAAGGAAAAGCGCTTGCCTCGATAGCGGGCCTGGAACAGGTCTCTCATGGTGAGTCCGGGCGGGTCGCCAAATCCCCACATGGAACGAATCTTCTTGTGCAGCAATTCGGCGAACGCCTCCGCGCTCTCCAACGCGACGGCCTGAAGAATGTGGGAGCGGAGGTAGTCCCCGTCCTCTTTCCATTGCGCGGCCAATTCTCGCACACCAGGCCCGATTGTAGTGGCGAAAAAACATACGTAGTCGAGCCGCCCGGAACTCACCGGCGCGACGTAATCAGCCAGGCATAGGTGCGGCGGTTCGCTCTGACGGCCGAAGATAAACGTGGTAAGAACGGTCTTGCCGTCCGCGTCATAAACGCTTAGCCGGTTGTCGTCTGATTGCGCCGGAAAGAAGCGATAAACCGCGCTGGCGACGATGTCTCGGCGGGCAAGAATCACGTCTTCCACCGCGGCGACGGTCGCGCGCAATTCCCGCGCCTTAGCGTCACCGGCAGTTAGCGCCTGCTCGAATTGCTTAAAGCCGAGATGGCGCGTATAGAGCATCAGCGGGTTGATGTATCGAAAGATTTCCTCCAGGTCGTAATCGCGAAGCACGTGCTGCACAAGGTCAGGAGGTCTCGGAATAGAAACTTCACCTACCCGGTTTTGCGCAACGCGCGGAGAAGCTGCGGCAGGCGCGCTCTTAACCTGGGCGCCGGAAAGGAGGCGGCGAGTCTCGTTGGCCAGGCTCTCCGTCAGCTTGGGCTTGAGTTCATCGTCCATCAGTTGATTTGCCAGGTCGAGCCCTTCCATCGCGTCCTTGGCGTAAGCGACGATGCCCTCATACTCGGGAGCGATCTTCATGCGCGTGAAACGAGATGAAAGAGCCGCGCCTCCCACTAAGACCGGGCACTTGATTCCGGCATTCCTGAGGTCCTGAACCGTCACCGCCATCATCTGCGCGGATTTGACCAGAAGGCCGGAAAGTCCGATAAGGTCCGGCCGATGCTCTCGGTACGCCTGGATGATCGTCTCGGGCGCTACCTTGATACCGAGGTTAATCACGCGATAGCCGTTATTGCTCATGATGATTTCGACGAGATTCTTGCCGATATCATGGACGTCGCCCTTGACGGTGGCCAGGATGAGCGCGCCTTTGACCGCGCTCTCAGTCTTCTCCATGTGCGGCTCGAGGTGAGCAACGGCTGCTTTCATCACCTCCGCGGACTGCAACACTTCGGCGACAATCATCTGATTGGCGTTGAACAAGCGCCCGACCTCGCCCATTCCGTCCATCAGCGGGCCGTTGATTATCTCGAGCGGGGCGCTTTTCTTCAACGCCTCGTTGAGATCTTCGATAAGACCTTCTTTGGAACCCTCGATTATGGCCCGTGCGAGCCTTTGCTCGAGCGGCATCGCGGCGCGTTCCACGCCGGAGCGTTCCGGCCGCTTTTCGCGAAAATAGGCGTTGAAGGCGCCCAGCGGGTCGCTTCCGCGCCACCAAATTAAGTCCTCGGCCAGCGCGCGCTCGCGCTCCGGAATCGAGGGATAACGCTCAAGCTTTTCAGTGTTGACAATCGCGAGATCCAGGCCGGCCTGAACGCAATGGTAGAGCATCACGGCGTTGAGCGTCTCGCGCCCAGCCTGGGGCAGGCCGAAGGATACATTGGACAGGCCGAGCAGGGTCTTGCAACGCGGCAACGCCTCCTTGATCGCCTTGATTCCCTCGATTGTCTCGACCGCGGAGCCGATGTAGTTGGGATCGCCGGTTCCGATGGGAAAAACCAGGGGATCGAAAAATATATCTTCGGGTTCGATGCCGTATTTGCGGGTCAAAAGCTCGTATGAGCGCAGCGCAACTTCGAGCTTGCGCGCGCGTGTGATCGCCTGCGCCTGCCGCTTGTCGTCGTCGATACAACCAACAACCAGGGCGGCCCCGAAGCGGCGCGCAAGCGGGGTGACAACGCGAAACCGTTCCTCGCCGTCTTCGAGGTTAATTGAGTTAATGATCGCCTTGCCCTGGATGCGCTTGAGGGCCTGCTCGATCGCGCGCGCGTCGGTCGAATCGACCATCAGCGGCACCTTCACCTTTTTCACAAGGACCTCGAGCAGCCTGGTCAGATCGGCAAGCTCGTCGCGGTCGGGATCTTGAAGGCAAACGTCGAGCACATGAGCGCCACGCCGCACCTGCAACCGGCCGACCTCGGCGGCCTCTTCAAATTTTCCCTCAGCGATCAGCCGCTTGAACTTTCGGCTGCCGAGAACGTTGGTGCGTTCACCCACCAGCACGGGCCGCGTGCTCTCATCGATAACGAGCGTCTCGATTCCCGCCACGACCGAGCGCTTTAGCGTGGACGGTCGGCGAGGCCGTTTGCCTTCGACGGCCTCGGCAATGCGCCGAATGTGTTCGGCCGTCGTGCCGCAGCATCCGCCAACCAAGTTGACCCACCCGTGGTCTGCGAAGCGCGCAATTTTCTCCGCGAGCATCTCCGGTGTCTCGCCGTAACGCCCCTCTTCGTCAGGCAAACCGGCGTTGGGCACGCAGGCCACGAAAAAGCGGCATATCTGCGACAGCGTTCTCAGATGATCGGTCATGAAGTCGGGGCCGGTGGCACAGTTGAGCCCCATCCAGAGCAGGTCGCGATGGGCGAGAGAAGTGTAAAACGCCTCGATGTCCTGGCCGGCCAAAAGCGTGCCCATCTGCTCGACCGTGCCTGACACTGCTACAGCTACTTTCGCGTCGAGCCTCTGTAGCGCGCGCTCAATGCCAATCAGGCCGGCCTTTACATTCAACGTGTCCTGCGCGGTTTCCAGTAGCAGAATATCGACACCGCCCTCGACCAGGCCTTCTGCTTGCTCTTGGTAGGCGTCGCACAGCGCGTCAAAGGAAACGCCGCCGGTAAGCGAAATAGTCTTCGTCGTCGGACCCATCGAACCGGCCACGAAGCGCGGTTTTTGCGCCGTGGTGGCTGCGTCGGCGGCCTCGCGGGCAAGCTGCGCCGCAAGTCGATTGAGTTCGCGAGCATCGCTCGCCAATCCATATTCGGCGAGCACGATGGAGGTCGAGCCGAAACTGTTGGTCTCCACGATGTCGGCCCCAGCGTCAAGGTAGGCCTTATGAAGGGCGCGGATTCTGTCGGGCCGCGTGCGAACGAGATTCTCGTTGCAGCCCTCCAGGTCGGCGCCGCCGAAGTCGGCCGCGTTGAGCCGCATCGCCTGAATGGCGGTCCCCGTAGCGCCGTCAAGCACCAGGATTTTTTCCTCCAATGCTTCGCGCAAAAGTTTGAGCCGTGCGTCGCCTTTGCTCATCTAGTGTCAGGCTCCGTTGGTCAGTTTACCGCAATTGCCGTCCTGGCGAGGCGTAGCGCCACCGGGCAAGAATAACCCGACTCGCAGCCGTGGTGATCATCTTCTCCTGCCGTGGCCGGCGCCGTGGCCATACTTGTGAAGCCGCGGCGTGTATCAGAGCAGTGTAGCCTATGTTCGAGACCTGATCAGGTGCACGCCGCCACCCTCCAAGCCAACACCATGCCCTACCGCCGTGGCCCTCGAGCAGCGCAAAAACTCGCCCCCAACGAGGCCTTCGCCACGGAAAACCTGACTTGCGTATGCTCATCATGGAATGATATAGGCTAATTTAATTGACCTTTGCCACCGACGTTCCTAGGGCGTTGTCCCGGCGGTTGCATCGGTGTGCGGGAGATTGAAATCCAATGGCGGTAGAGCGGGTTGAGATGCACTCCGTAGTGGTAGCGAGCGATGAGCAGGTTTCATGCGAGCTCGCTGGAGAGGCGGCGATCCTCAACCTCAAGAACGGCAGCTATTACGGCCTGAACACCGTTGGTGCTACGGTTTGGGACCTGCTTAAGAAGCCCATTTCCGTACGCGAGCTTTGCAACGCCCTTCTCGAACGCTACGAAGTGGAGCCTCAGCGCTGCGCCGACGATCTGCTCGCCTTGCTGCGAGACATGATCGAACAGGGCCTGATCGAGGTTAAGAAAGTTGATGAATAAACTCCTGCGGCTAAGTGCCGCGGAGTACCTGCTTTTGCTCGCCGCCGCCGTCAGCGTCGGGGTGGCGAGGCTCGCGCTCTGGGTGGTTCCGTTCCGGGTGGTCGCCCGTGTGGGCGAAAGGCGAGCGTGCCGCGCCTCGAAGCCTTTCGCGCCCGAGAAGTTTTCGCCGCAGCGCGTGGCGTGGGCAGTCATGGTGGCAAGCCGACCTTTAGGCAAAGAAGGGCTATGTCTGGTGCGCGCGCTGGCGGCGCGATGGATGCTGGCGGCGCTGGGCAATTCTTCCGAACTGCGGATCGGAGTCGCAAAATCCGCTGACGGAAAGTTCTTGGCTCACGCCTGGCTCGAGAGTAACGGCAAGATTCTGATCGGCGAGGTCGACGGGCAAAGCTTCACCGCGCTGCCCCCGTTTACCGTCGAGCATCCGTAGGCGCGCAGGACGCGATGAGCGCAATCGCAGCGATATACAATTTTGACCGCCGGCCGGCGGAACTTGCTCTGCTCGAGCGTATCACCGAGTCAGCAGCTTATCGTGGTCCGGACGCGGGCGGCATCTGGCATGACGGCCGCGCGGGTCTCGGTCACCGCATGCTGCGTACCACACCCGAATCCCTGCGCGAAAAACAACCTTTGGTTGACGAGTCGGCGAAGCTCGCCTTGGTGATGGACGGGCGTGTCGACAACCGTGAGGAGCTGATCGCCGACTTGCGTGCGCGCGGAGCGCGGCTCGTCGACGAGACCGACGCGGAGATAGTCCTACGCAGCTACGAGATATGGCGCGAGGATACCCCGCGCCGGATTATCGGTGACTTCTCGTTCGTTATCTGGGATGGGCGTGAACAGCAGCTCTTTTGTGCTCGCGATCCTTTCGGAATCAAGTCTTTCTATTACTACCACGACCCTCGGCGCTTTCTGTGCGCCTCAGAACTACACCAAATACTTGAAGATGAGACAATACCTCGCAAACCCAACGAAGGTATGGTGGGCGAATACCTGGCTGACCGTATAACCAGCCGGACCGAGACGCTTTACGAGGGAATTTTCCGGTTGGAAGCGGGGCATTACCTAGTTATTCGGCAGAACGGGCTGGTGAAGCGCCGGTATTACGACATCGACCCGCAAAGCCGCATCGAATATCGCAGCGATCAAGAGTACGCCGATCATTTTCTTCAGCTTTTTAAGCAGGCGGTCGCGCGCCGGATGCGCAGCTGCACGCCGGTCGGCGCAGAGTTGAGCGGGGGCCTGGACTCTTCTTCCGTGGCATGTACCGTCCAGCTTTTGCTTAACAGCGGGGTGACTTCGGCGCCCGGCTTCGAGACCTTTTCGGGCGTTTTTCCGGGGCTCCCCTGCGACGAGAGCGACTACATCGCGGCCGTTATCGATAAAGCTGGT
>JAJYYI010000127.1 GCA_021801125.1 Deltaproteobacteria bacterium
ATATTCTTCGCCAAAAAAGCGATAGCCCAGAAGGACTCGTCGGGAGAGCTATCATGGCAATGAGCGCGCAGACCACGTCGAGAGGCTCATATCCTCGCTTCCACCGCTGGTGGCGAAACGCGGTCTTTTATCAGATTTACCCGCGTAGCTTCCGCGATTCAAATGGCGACGGCGTCGGCGATCTCGACGGTATCACCATGATGCTTGACTACCTAAACGACGGCACGAGCAACTCGCTAGGGATCAACGCTATTTGGTTGTGTCCCATATATCCTTCGCCTCATAAGGACTGGGGATACGACGTCAGCAACTATTGCGCCATTGATCCTGACTTGGGCGATCTTGAGAGCTTTGATCGTCTGATTTCTCAAGCCCATCAGCGTGGAATCAGAGTGATCCTGGACTTCGTTCCCAACCACACCTCCGACCAGCATCCGTGGTTTCTCCGATCACGCAGCTCAAAAGAAGATCCCCAGCGCAACTGGTATATCTGGGCGCCCGGAAAAGGCGGGGAACCGCCGACTAACTGGATGAGCGCTTTTGGCGGTCCGGCCTGGACCTACGACTCCCAAACCGGCGAATGGTACATGCACTCCTACCTTGCCGAGCAGCCCGATCTCAACTACCGGTGCGCCGAGGTGGTCGGCGCGATTCACGACGTGCTGCGTTTTTGGCTGGAGCGAGGCGTCGACGGCTTTCGCATCGACGCGGTAGCGCGCTTGAGCAAAGACGCCGAGCTTAGGGACAACCCCACGCAGAGCGCGCTCGCCGGGATTACTCGGGCCGAAGGCAGCGGCGTGCGCGTCAATTTTTATTGCCATGACCGGCCCGAAGTGCACGATCTGCTTCGCGGTTTTCGCCGCGTGGTGGACAGCTATGGAGAGCGGTTGCTGGTGGGAGAGGTCTGGCCTCGCGAGCCGTCGCTGCTGGCGGACTATCTAAGACCGGACGAGTTGCATCTAGCATTCAATTTTCGCTTGCTCAAGTCGCCATACTCGGCCAGCGCTTTTGGAGCCGCGATCCGCTACGGGGAAGGGCTGGGCGCGGCGGGCGAGTGGCCGACCTGGACGCTGTCCAATCATGACTTCCCGCGCCATATAAGTCGTTACCAGAGCGCTGAGGCAACTGAGGAGCGCGCGCGGATGGCGGCAATGATGTTGTTAACGTTGCACGGGACTCCATTCATCTACTACGGCGAGGAGATCGGAATGCGCGAGGTAGATGTTTCACCGTCCCGCCGACTCGACCCGATGGGCCGCGACGGATGCCGCACACCAATGCAATGGTCTGCTGCCATGCATGGGGGCTTCACGGTTCCCGGCGCGGAACCTTGGTTGCCTTGTGGCGATTACACCCAGATCAATGTTTCCGAACAGGCACGAGACCAACGTTCGCTGCTTTCGCTCTATCGGAGGTTAATCTGGTTACGCCAAAGGGATCCGGCGCTGCGCGAAGGCGCTTACCGCGCTTTTGACGGCGTTCCCCGGGATTGCCTCGGCTTCTATCGCGAAGGCGCCGGCCGTCGCCTGCTCGTGATGCTGAACTTCGCCAACGCGGCGCGCGAAACGGAATCGCCTGCCGGCACGCTTCTGTTAAGCACCAAGCCTGAGCGCGTACAACAAACCCTCGAGGCGCGTCTTACGCTTGATGCAAACGAAGGCGTCGTGCTCGACCTCGGCAACGCTTAAGGGCTGAAGTAACTTCAACTCGCGGCCGCGGCCCGGCACGCGCACGGTGCTAGGCTCGTCGGCGCTGCGCCAGGCGATCCTTTCAGGTGTAGAACACCTTTCACACGGCGGGCGCGAGGAAAAGTGTCATGAACGTGGAAACCGTGAGCCCCCGATGACAGTGCGAGCAAGCGCGACCAAAGCCTCCGAACCGGATTCGGGCTTGAGCGCCACCGACGCCAGCGCCGCCAATTTTGCCGGCGTCGTCATTAGAATTGGCCTCGCCCGGATTCTCGCGGCCTGGATTATCGCCTTTCGCAAAAGCATTCCTTTTGTGCGACGTTTGTTGGCAAACTCGATTAGTAAGATGACGTTCGAATGGACAATCCCGATCATCACGATGATTCCCATCATCGATTCGATATTGAGCGTGGTATCAGTAAGGTACAAAATCAGAGCCGCGCCGATCAGCCCCATGGGAGTCGAGAACAGGCAAAAGAAGGGATCGTTGTATAAATGGCCGCGATCATGGGAAAGACGCCGAGGTTCTCCACGACCGTATTCAGTTTGGTGGGCGGGATGACGCTGCGAATTATGCGGTCTATCTTCTTGCCGATGGCGCCGGTGATATCCAACGGCGTGCCAGGGCGAGTTCGAATGTTGGTTACGAACTTGCCGGAGCCAACGTGCGAGAACATCCGACTGCCCACGCGCGGAAGCAGAAACGTCGAGGCAATAAAGACAATCGTGATGTTCGTGATGAGCGGAACCTTCTGGTTAAGAGCGTGGTTGAGCCACCCGCCGAAGCGGCCGTTAAACCCGTTGTAATGCCGGTTGGAACCACGCGATAAAACCCCGCTGCGCCTCGACCAGCCCGCCTATCTCTTGTGCGTGAGCCTTGCGCGCTTCCTCGGCACTCAAAAACCGTGAGCAGTAAGGCGAAATGAACTTCGTCTACATCACGTAGGCGGCAAACCTCGAATACGTCATTGCCAGCGCCGGCGCGGTGAAAAGGCGCTCGTAGCGGCTCGCGATGTTCGTTCCACAGCGAGCGCGGCGCAAAAACCGGGTAGAGGATTCCCACTACCGCTGCCTTGAGGTGGAGGCGAAGGAAGACGTCAACCGGCATTTGGGCAGACGCGACCGTGCCCAGAACGGCAACAATCAGCGCCCCCACGAGCGCCAGCCAGATGACGATTGCGCAGCGAGAAGGCGGAAAGCGACCCCGTGTCGAGGTTTAGAGCACGGCTCTCATGCCGCGCAGATACGGAGCGAGAGCCCTCCTGGGCCATACCGTCTTCGTCGGGTAACCCCAGTCCTTGGCTCTTATGAACGTCTTCGTAACCTTTAGGGCCCCTCGGTCATCCCAATCACAGGGCCGAGCGGTGCCGCTTCAGATGTGGCCGCACTCACACTGAATGGCTGAACCGGCGCAGAACCTCCTAAACTCGGTCGCAAACTAATCCGAGCTTGGTTCGCTTCCGCTGTACTCTTTCACGACGGACTTCCATCCACGGTCAAACGCCACCACGGATGACTGTACTTCCATATCATTGGACAAGTCACCGCTGTAATTCTTAACGACAAGGTCGTCAGGACTCAAACCGGAGAGCACTTCTACGACCCGGCGGTTACTGATCCCTGGCTTGACGAAAACGCGCTTGAGCTTACCCTTCCGCACGACAAAGACGAACGTCTTTTGCCGCAGCACGGCAGTCGCGGAAATCGGCACCAACAACGCGTTATAATGACGCTCAAGAATATAGGTGGCGTGCGCGTACATCCGCGGATAAATCTCGTGGTTGGGGTTGTCGATATCAGTCTCGGCCAACATGGTCCTAGTGGACAGATCCAGGGCCTTGGCGTAGCGGGTGACCTTGCCGCGGAACTCCTCGCGAGGCAGTTCGTCGAAGTGTAACATCACGTCGGTGCCTTGCTTGATGAACGAGACGACGTCGTTAGGGATATAAGAATAGATCCGTATCTTGTCGATGGCGGCCATAGTTAGGATCGGACCGCCGCCGGTGCGGTGTCCGCCTGAACCCTCCGTGGCGCCGCTAGAGATGACGCCAGAGGTTTCACCGACTCCAATGTCGCTCGCGCCGGCGCGGATTAAGGCCCCAGGATCCGCGAAGCGCCCGGTGATAACCCCGGTGAACGGCGCCGAAACCTGGGTGTAACCGACCATCGTTTGAAGAGTGTTGTATTCGGCCTCGGTCTCCTTCCACTTAGCATACAGCTCGTCGACGTACTCCTTGGCTACCAGGCGGGGGTCTTTGTTCCATACCTGCAAGACGCGCTGGTAGGTGAGCCGTGCGATGTCCATGCGGGCTTTCGCTCGGGCCAGATTGCTGTGCAGTTCGGGCACGTCAAGCGTACACAGGAGACTGCCGGACTTCACCCAGTCGCCTTTGTCAACGGTGATGTCCTTGATGTAGCCGGTGACCTTCGCGTGCAGAGCGGTCTCGTAAAAGCCCACGGCGTCGCCGGGTAACGTCACCGTGCGGTCAATCTCGCCACGGGCCGGCCGCACAACGTACACCTTCGGCACCGCCGGAGGCGTGGGCGCAGTTTCCGCCGGAGAATTACAGGAAACGGCAAAAAGCGAAGCGACAAGCACCGCAATTAGGGACGTTATTCCCGACGATCTCAAGCTTGGGCTTTTACGCATATCCATACTTGCTAACCATTTTCCGAAGCATGGTCCGGCGATTAGACGTTCCCCGGGCGCCTATATTCAGCATTGACCTGCGTTAACGGACGAAGTAGCCGAGCGACTAAAAGAAGCACAACATAGCGTCCAAGCCACTGCGCCATGCTCGCGCGCGTTGCCCTCATCCATCCTCGTTAGCGCCGTCACGTCAAGGTGTTGTGCGCCATGCCCCGGCAAGGGGCAAAGCCGATTCGGAAGCGACATCTTCGGTTGTTCGACGTGTCTTGAAGGAGGGCTATTCAGTCGGTCAGCGAACGCCGTATAACGCAAAGACACCAAGCCGCGCTGTTCCATATAAGTTCCATATAAGATGGATCGTTGTACACGTAAGCTTACTGGATTAGGGCTGTGCGATCCGCACGGCCGCTAAAACGCCATTTTCATACTATCAGCGCTACCAAGGTCACGGCTAGTCCGCAGCACATATTACCGCGCCTTCTCGCGCGGGCTTCAGGCTCACTTCAAATAGCGGGGCGCGCGGAGTTTGAATTTGTTCTCGTGCGGAGACCCAGCCGACTGTCCGGCTAAAAAATCGGCCGCTAGGCACCCATCGCGTTGAGTTTCATCGCCTAGGCCAGTAGCTTTTAGCTTACGCCAGAAACCGAACGGACTTCTTAACTCGCTGGCTGGGGGGAAGCGGTATGAGTCTTTGGACCTTTGGAGCGCGGCTGGGCGTCGCCCTTGGCCTTTTTTTCACCTTCTTGGCGCCGCTTCGGGCCGGGGCACAGACGTTGACGGTGGGGGTCATCTTTCCCCTCTCAGGGCCTAACGCAGTGTACGGGCAAACCTTTTCCCTGGGAGCGAATCTCGCCGTTAAGAACATCAACGACGGACACGATCTGCCGAATCCGATCAAGCTTCTTTACGAGGACAGCCAAGCGCTGCCTCAGCCAGCGATCATCGCGATGAACAAGCTCGCGAACGTCGAGCGGACCCCGTTCGTGCTGAGCGCGTTCAGCGGCGTTACGAAGGCTGTGGCGCCTATCGCGACGCGACGCAAGATCGTGGTCATCAACGGGGCCGCGGTCAGCCCTGAACTGGCCGGCCTCAGCCCGTACCTTTTTAACGTTATCCCGCTAGTGAACGATGAAATCGCGGCGCTGATGCCGTACGCGACCTCCAAGCTCAACGTAAAACACTTAATCCTGACCTACGTTAACGATCCCTTCGGGCAGGGCGCGCTAGGTGCGCTGACCCAGCAATGCGCGCGCTTGGGATGCCAGACGGCGGCGATCAGCGTCAGTCCCGGGGCTACCAACTTCCAGGCCGAAGTGGCGAAGATCCGCGCGGGACATCCCGACGCCGTATACATCGCCTCCTATGGGCAGCAACAGAACGTAATACTCAAGCAACTTCGTGACGGCGGCGTCACTGCGCGGATCTTCAGCTACTCCGGCATCAACCTTCCCGACACGATGAAACTGCCGGCGGCCCAAGGCCTGATTTTCACGACGCAATATGTGAGCTTTGATTCCCCTGACCCGATAACGAAAAAATTCCTCGAAAGTTTCCGAGCCACCAACGGCAACGGAGCGCCGAGCTTTTATTCGGTCAACTACTACAACGCGATGCTGTTGTTCGCCCAGGCGGCGAAGTGGTTGAGCGACAAAAAGGAGCCGATCACCGGCGAGAATCTCCTGCACGCCATGCATACGATAAAAACCTTCCAGGCGGTCGGGGGAACCATCTCCTTTCAACCCGACGGAACGGTGCGTCAGGCGATGCAGATCCTGCGCGTGGTCGACGGACGCCCGCAGGTAATCGCCACCGTGCAGTGAGGCGCGATGCGTCAGTACGGCCACAGAATCGCAGGCAAGCAAGCAAGTCATCGCGGCAGCGCCGCGCGGACGCTCCTCGCGCGTGCGGCTGCGACACACGTCGAACGCTCGCGAGCGCGATAACACCCCACGACGTCGGGTATCGGCGTGCAGCTACTTTTGCAGTTGGCGATTAACGGCGTCGCGATTGGGTGCCTTTACGCGCTCGTGGCGGTCGGGTTTGCGGTCATCTTCGGCGTCACGCGAATTTTCCATTTCGCGCACGGCGCTACCTATCTGCTCGCCGCCTACGCGTACTATGCAACCGTTTCCATTTTCCATTTCTCCGCGCTGGTAGGACTCGGTATAGCCGCGCTGGTCGCGATGGCTTTTGGATCGGCCTGCGAACGGCTGGTCTACCGCCCGATGCTTCGCTCGGAATCCTCGTTTCTGACCGTTTTCGTCGCTTCCTTCGGACTCTTCATCGTGGTCGAGAACCTGATCGTGCTAATCTTCGGCAGCGGCTTCAGCACGCTCGAATCCGCCCTGAGCAAGGGACTGCTCTTCGGGCCTTTTGAGCTTTCGCCGGTCGGGATTATCGCGATTGGCGGGTCGGCTGTCCTCCTGTTGGGTCTCGAGCTTTTTCTGGCCCACACGGACGCGGGTACTGCTCTGCGAGCGATGGCCGACAGCGCGGAATTGGTGCAGATAATTGGGCTCGATCGGCACCGTTGCGCGCAACTCGCTTTTGCGGCGGGCTCGCTGCTTGCCGTGCCCGCGGCCGTGCTAAGCGTTCATTTGTCTGGGTTGTCGCCCCAGTCAGGGGCGTCAATGATTTTGATCGCGATGGCCTCCACGATCGTGGGAGGAATCGGAAGCCTCTATGGCGCGGCTCTAGGAGGCGTGGTCCTCGGAGTGGCCGAGAATGTGGGAATCTGGCGCCTTCCGGCCAGTTGGGGCGACGGCATTGCCTTCGGAGTGCTTCTCCTTTTTCTGCTTCTTCGCCCAGCCGGAATCGTGAGCGCCCTGCGGCGATGATCCCATACGCCGAGAGCCTTCTTATCTTCACCAGCCTCGCGGTGATCCTCGCCTCGTCGCTTAACTTGATGTTGGGCTACGGCGGGATGTTTTCGGCGG
This sequence comes from Deltaproteobacteria bacterium, assembly GCA_021801125.1. Classification (GTDB taxonomy): domain Bacteria; phylum Desulfobacterota; class Binatia; order Binatales; family Binataceae; genus JAJYYI01. The sequence goes on from JAJYYI010000127.1 coordinate 7,275, forward strand.
CGCACGCGGTCTTCTACGGTATCGGCGCCTACACTGCGAGCCTGCTCGCGCTTCACGTCAACTCTTCGATTCTGCTTTGCGTACCGGCGGCGATGATCGCCGGAGGAGTCGCCGGAGCGCTGCTGGCCGTACCGGCGCTGCGGGTAAAGGAGGAATATTTCGTCGTCGCCTCGCTCGGCTTTCAGGTCATCGCGTCGACCGTCTTTAATCAATGGGTGGCCGTGACCGGCGGGATCGGCGGCCTCACCGGCATTCCTCCTGCGTCATTCATGAGCATCCAGGTGGACAGTTACGGCGGATACCTTGTCCTCGCTCTGCTGTGTGCGGCGGGCGTTCTGATAGCGCTGAAGCTGCTCGTGCGCTCCGAGTTCGGCCGCGCTCTGCGCGCGTTGCGCGACGACGAGGCCGCGCTCCAGGCGCTGGGACGCGATCCGGTGCGTTTGCGAGTTGCCACCGTGGTGATCGCCGCGATGTTGGCCGCGATCGCCGGTGCAATATACGCCTATTTCACCTCCTTCGTGAACCCGGAAAGCTTCTCGCTCGACGAATCGATTCTGATCATGGTGATGGTCATTATCGGTGGTACAGGAACGTTGACGGGCCCGGTGCTGGGCGCGGTCTTCATCACCACGTTTCCTGCTCTGCTCAGTTTTGTGCAAATTCCCAGCACGATTTTGGGACCGACGCAGCGCGTGGTCTATGGAGCGGTGATAACCCTGCTCATGATCTACGAACCGGAAGGTTTGCTCGGCTTTTTACGCCGCATCTCGCGCGTTGCAAGTTTCAGCGCTCTACGACGATGGCAACCGAGCACATCCTCGAGCTAACCGGTCTGTCGAAGTCATTCGGCGGCAATCGGGTGATTACCGCCTTAGACTTGGCGATCAGCCGCGGCGGCGTGACTTCGTTAGTCGGACCGAACGGCGCGGGGAAGACCACGCTGTTCGATCTGGTCACCGGCTTCCTCACGCCGGACGCCGGCCGCGTCCGCCTGCTCGGGCGCGACATCACAGGAAAGCCTCCCCATCTCGTAGCGCGAGCCGGGATCGTGCGCACCTTCCAGAGCCTGCGCCTTTTCAGCAGCCTCACGGTTCTAGAGAACGTCCTGCTGGCCGCGGACAGCGAGGCCGGCATGCGCTCGTCGAGCGAGCGCCATGAGTCGGCGCGCGTCGCAATGGAGCGCGCCGGTGTCGCGGGACTCGCCGACGTGCGTGCCGCCGACCTTTCGTTCGCCGAACAAAAGTTCGTGAGCCTGGCGCGCGCGATCGCGAAGCCGGCAGGGCTAATGCTGCTCGACGAACCGGCCTCGGGGCTCGACGGCCCGTCGCTGCGCCGCTTTCACGCGATCGTGCGGGCCTTGGTCGACGAGGGACGCACGGTACTTCTGATCGAGCATAATCTCGATATCGTGCGCCAAATCTCTGACCGCGTGGCGTTCCTCAACAACGGCAGGCTCCTTGCGCACGGCACCCCTGATGAGATCTTCGCGATGGAAGAACTCGCCGCACTATACTTCGGAGATGACGCCGCCACATGATGCTGCGCGTGAAGGATCTAAGCGCCGGTTATGGCAGCCTTAACGTTCTCGACCGGGTCTCGCTCGGCGTAGAAGCGAGCGAGGTCGTGGCGCTTTTCGGCCATAACGGCGCCGGCAAAACCACCCTCCTGAAGGCGATCTTCGGCCTGCTCGGCGACGCTCGCGGCGAGGTCTCTTTTCGCGACGAAAACATCCTCAATCAAGCGCCGAAGAACCTTACCAGCCACGGGATTGCTCTGGTTCCTCAGGGACGCGGCGTCTTCGCCAACTTGACGGTTGCCGAGAATCTACGCCTCGGCCTGCTCGCCGCCGGCGTGAAGGCCAATAGCGCTGAAGGCGAGCGTCGCCTGGAACGCGTGTTTCAACATCTACCGCTGCTGCGCGAGCGCTTTCACGAACGGGCCGGCCGGCTTTCCGGCGGACAGCAACAGATGGTAAGTATTGGACGCGCGCTTGTCCTGGGCCCGTCGCTATTATTGATGGATGAGCCGTCAATCGGGCTTTCGCCCAAGATCGTGCAGGAGGTGATGCATCTGGTGCGCCGACTCAGAGATGAAGCCGGGCTCGCTGTGCTGTTGGTGGAACAAAATGTGCGCCATGCTTTGAAAGTCGCCCAGCGCGTTTACGTGCTCAAGGCCGGAACCGTCATCTTGGAAACCACGCCGCAGCAACTTAGCGATCTGAAGAGCCTCTGGGACCTATTTTGATTTCGACATGGCTGTACAAGGTTTGAACTCGCGCGGTGCCGGCGTCCAACGCCTGCGCCGCAATCACGATGGCCGATTATCCGAAGATCCGATCCGCCGTTTCCTGCAGCTGTTTGAGCGAGCGCAACGCGCGGGGACGCCCCAGCCGGAGGCGATGGCGTTGGCCACCGCCGAGCCTAACGGTCGCGTAAGCGCCCGCTTCGTGCTCCTCAAAGGCGCAAGCGACCAGGGTTTTGTCTTTTATACCGACACCCGCAGCCGCAAGGGACGAGACCTCAAAGGCAACCCTCGCACCGCCGCTACCTTCTACTGGTATCCGCTGCGAGTCCAGGTACGGATCGAAGGACGCGTCGAGCCGGTCTCGCCGGCCGAGGCGGACGAATATTGGGCAAGCCGCCCGCGGGAAAGCCGACTCGGCGCGAGCATTTCCAGGCAGAGCAGCCGGCTGAGTTCGCGCGAGCGGCTGTTGGCGGATTTCAGAGCGATCCAGGAACGGCTTAAGGGAAAAGCCGTTCCTCGGCCAGGCTACTGGACAGGATTTCGTATCGCGCCAGACCTGATTGAGTTCTGGACCGCCCGGCCCCATCGCCTGCACGATCGCGTGGTTTTCCTTCGCTCCCGCGGTAAGTGGGAGAAACGCCTCCTCTACCCCTGAGACAAGCGGCGGACCGGCCTCTCATTTGACCGGCGATGCTTCTCGGGCCGGAGGGCGCGCAAAGGCGGCGCGACGCCATCACACCGTTGCTTTGGTCCGCCAGTAAAATCGCGACGCGACGGCTCGCGTAATTTTCCCAGGCCCGCTCGGGGGGCTGCCAGCCCTTTGGCGCACCTACCCAAAAGCGCTAATAGAGAGATCGGCTGTGTTCAGCAACGAGGGGGTTTTCTCGATGAAACTTTACGGCTTTTTCCGTTCGTCCGCGGCGTTTCGCGCCCGTATCGCGCTCAACCTCAAAGGTCTCGACTACGAGTACGTTCCGGTCGATTTGCTCAAGGGCGAAGCGAGCAAACCGGAGTATCGAGACGGCCTCAATCCGCAGGGACTCGTGCCGACGCTCGAGGTGGACGGCCTGTTGATCGCGCAGTCGTTGGCCATCTGTGATTACTTGGACGAAATTAAGCCGCAGCCACCACTGATGCCGCACGACGCCGCGGGCTGCGCGCGAGTCCGCAGTCTTGCGCTTTTCGTCGCTTGCGATATTCACCCGCTCAACAACGTGCGGGTGCTCGAGTACCTCACCAATCAAATTGGCGTGAGCAAGGACCAGCGTCTCGCGTGGTACCATCATTGGATTCACGAAGGGTTTGTCGCGCTGGAAAAATCGCTGTCGCGCTCTCCAGCAACCGGCAAGTTCTGTCATGGCGACACGCCTACGCTCGCTGATGTGTGCCTGGTGCCCCAGGTCTACAACGCTTACCGTTACAAAGTAGATATGACGCCGTACCCGACACTGAGGCGAATCAACGAAACGTGCCTCGCGCTGCCGGCGTTCGACAAAGCGCGCCCGGAAAACCAGCCCGACGCCGTCCCGTAACAGTGAGTGAGCTAGCACCGGGAGCGAAGTCGCCCTGCGCCTTCACGGGTTGCGGACAGCGCCGCAGGTCTTGGCGTAGGGCCGAGGACTTCTGCGCCCCTACGAAAAGTTCCGTCTTTCGGCTTCGCTTTTCTGGCACCCGCACAAGGCCCACGGCTTACCGTGGAGGTTGCACAAAGGCATCGCGCGCAATAAGCGCACCGGGCAAAACACGCGCGAAGCACGGCTGGCCGCGGCCAAAGCGCCGGTCAAGATTGCCCGACCAAACGCGGCCCTTCAGCGCAGTGTCGGCTCGCGTCGACGCGGAGGCTTGGCGCATCCGCGCGCACGTCCTAGACTTTCACCTAAACTAACTTAGCTGGCTTCGGGGGTTCAGGGCGCGTCGCTTCTCCCGAAAATGAGACCAAGCTTCAACAAAATCAGGACAGGCGCGTAACCACTTACCGAACCTCCGGCGCCTACCCTATGCCCGATCAGGGAGGCAAGAGGATGAACACCGCCAACGCCAGGGTGAGGCAGGAGGAACGACTGCGCGAGGTTTTTGAGAATCTGCTAGCGACGGTCAAGGACTTTGTCCAACACCACGAAGTAACCCATGACGAGTACCGGCGAGCGGTTGAATTCTTGTGCGAGACGGCCCGTCAGGGGGAACTTACGCTGCTGTGCGACGTTTTCCTTGAGGCCACCGTGGACGCCGTTGAGTCAAGCGGCCGCATGGGCACGGCGAGTTCCGTGGAAGGCCCGTACTACGTCCCCGAGGCGCCGGTTTTGCGATCGCCGTGCGTATTGCCTCATCGCGCGAACGAGCCTGGCGAGCCGATGCTCTTTCACGGAACGGTGCGGGCGACCGACGGCACGCCCCTCGACGGCGTTATGCTCGACGTATGGCAGGCGGACGCGAATGGGGCTTATTCTCATTTCGACGTCGCCAAGGAAGCGGCGCCGTATAATCTGCGGGCTCGCGTCTTCTGCGACGAGCGCGGGCGCTTTGAGATTCGGACCTGGGTCAGCGCGCCTTACCATATTCCAAAAGACGGCCCGACAGGAGGGCTTCTGACGGCCCTAGGGCGTCACCCTTACCGCCCCGCCCACATTCACGTCAAGCTTTCGCATCCGCAATGTCTGCCGCTGACAACCCAACTTTTTTACGAGGGCGACCCGTACCTCGACTCGGATGTTGTGGGCGCGGTGAAAGCGCCGCTCATTGTGCGGTTGGTTAAACAGGAAGACCCCGCCGAGATTCGCCGACAAGGCCTCGGCTCCCCGTTCTATGCGCTTAAATACGACTTTGTGCTGCCGCACCGGACAGCCAAGGCCGCTTGATCGGCGAGGCACGACCGCCTCGCTACGGCCGACGCTCTTGCGAGATCTCGAAGGGTCCGCCGCGCTTGGCCGTGTAGAAGAAAACTCGTTGCGCGCGGCGCCGGTTGGCGCTGGCTTTTATAAGGTTAACCCCAACCGCGCCCGCCACGCCGCCGTTTCGCGAGCGGGTAGCGAGGCGTCGATCGGCTGGTCCTTACCCTTCATAATGCGCCTGGAGAACCACTCCGACACCGCACCGCGAGCGCCCTCGGCGGACGCCCCGCTCAGCACGGTCGAACGCTCATGAGGAGTTAGTGCGTCATTAACACCCGATGGACCGGCTCGTCGGCAAAGGCTGACTCGCTGTAGCAGGACAAGCAAAATGGAATCACCGCGGTATGTGTGGCTTCCTGCCCAACCACTACCACTGACGTGGGTTCGTCACATTCCGAGCAGGCAAGCAGATCGGTGAGCGCGATCGATAAAACGGAATCAAAGGTTACGGTCGCCTCACTCGTTGCCGGAACCGTCCGGCCATCCTGATGTGCCATCACGTGTACCTCACCCCTAATCACTCGAATTGCGATCGAGCGGCAGGGTCTTAATGAACTCAGCCAACCTGGAAGCCTCGGCCGAAGATAGATCAATCGGCAAATCGACCTTTACTTTAAGGTTCAGTCGAAGCGGAAAAACGTAGGTTTCGAGCTCCGCTTCTCGAACTATCCGCCCCCGCTCCTCCTCGGATACGGGCTCCAGAGCCACCTCCTCGCCTATCGCCGTCTTGCCCACGCTGGACAGTCCAACTGCCCATTGGAAGCGCGACGGGTGCCCCTTGCGCCCTACAATGAAGTTTCCACACCCGATTTTTTCAAGCTCGTGGAAGACCCCCAGTATGTCGCTCCGGTTCACCCGGGGATTCTCCATCGTTAGCCTAAAAACCAGGCTATCGACAGTAGTCTGAGCGCGGTTTCTTCCTCGCCGTGCGAAATCTTCGAGCATCAGGCGCGCCGTCGGATTCCTCCGATAGAGCTCCTTTAGCAGCGCGATATCAATTCCGGCTCCGTTACCGCTCATAAGGTCGGCGAATTCCAAATAGACTGACTTTATTTTCCTATATTCCGGGATTTTCTGCAATAAGAGCCCTTAATTTTTAAATAAAAGTTCATAGATCCATGTCGTATTAGGGCCCTAGCCGACCCGTTGCCGGAAGTAGACGACCAAGCAGACGGGCGCGCGGGGGCTTTTGCTCCGTCGGTTGATCGCAGCCGCCGAAGCCGCAAGACGGACTGAACGACCGTTATATCGATAACGAACCGTCAAAAGACTGCGGCTGCCCAGTCCGCGCGTTTTGGTATCGCGCTCCCGGAAAGAAACTCAACCGGCCGGCACGATTGAGGCTTAAGCCGTATTTTTATGCGCGAAGGCTATTCTCCTGCGGCGGCCGGAAAAGATCCAAAGCGCGATAAAGACGCCATTTCTACGACTAGATGGCGTTGGGCCACCCTGTGCAGCTTCGTGCTCACGTCATTGCCAGGCGGAAGCCCCCACGCCAACGTTGGCCCGCGCAGGCACCCGAATAGATTGGTGGGCGGTGCAGGGTTCGAACCTGCGACCTACGGCTTGTAAGGCCGGCGCTCTTCCACTGAGCTAACCGCCCGACTGACACGGGCTCGTCTGTCGGCGGTCCCCCCGGCCTGGGCGGCTGCGCTCACGATACCGGAGCTGCAGTAGGAGCCGCCTCAGCATCCTGGTTCAGGGAATCCTTGAGCTGCTTGCCCGCTCTGAATTTTGCCGAACGGCCCCCGGCTATCTGAATCGATTCGCCGGTCTTGGGGTTACGTCCGCTTCGGGGGCGTCGAATCGAGACCGCAAAGGTGCCAAAGCCCGATATGCTCACCCGCTCGCCTTGCTTCAGCGCGCCAGTGATCTCGTCGATTATAATGTTGATTGCGTGCTCGGCTTCGCTCCGATTGAGTCCCGCCTTAGCTGCCAGCCCCTCGATCAACTCGGTTTTCGTCATATTGCCTATCGGCGCGGCGCGCCCCGTCCGGGCGACCCGCTACAGCCACCCACCGTATGATTTAACCACTTAAGCCCGCTTAAGCTCGCAAAGTATACTGCCGCGTCGCAACTTAGAAGTTCGGCGGCACGGCCGGGCCTTCTTCCACCTCACCCTCTTCGCTAACCTCGGCAGCCGGTTCGTCATGGCTCGGCGCAAGCGGCGATGACGCTTCCATCGCGGAAGACGAAAGAAACGTTTCGCGACGATCAGCGCCTATCAGAGCACATCGCAGCACCTCATCCATATCCTCGACCTGGGTCAGAGTCACGTTTTTCAGGATGGCAGCCGGAATCTCCTCGATATCCTTGGCATTCTCCTTCGGCAGCAGCACCTCCTTGATGCCTCCCCGATGGGCCGCTAACACCTTTTCCTTGAGTCCGCCAATTGGCAAAACACGTCCACGTAGGGTAATTTCACCCGTCATCGCCAGGTCGTTGCGTACCGGCATCCGGCATAACGCTGAAACCAGCGCCGTCGCCACGGTAATACCGGCTGAAGGGCCGTCCTTCGGCGTTGCGCCCTCGGGTATATGGATATGGACGTCCACCTTCTGGTAGAACGTCGGGTCCAGATCGAGCATCTTGGCGCGGGATCGCACGTAGGACATCGCTGCGCGCGCGCTTTCCTGCATCACTTCCCCGAGTTGACCGGTGACTGTGAGCTTGCCGCGACCGGGCATGATCGTAACCTCCACGCCCAGCAGTTCGCCTCCGTTTTCGGTCCAGGCCAGACCCGTAGCGACGCCGACCTGCGGGTCGCTCTCGGCGAGCCCGTAGCGAAAGCGCGTCGGGCCGAGGTATTTCGATAGGTTGGCGGCGTTGACCTTAACGTTCGCGTTGCGATCGTTCTTGACCACTTCGACCGCCGCCTTGCGGCAAATCGCCGCGATCTCGCGCTCCAAGTTGCGCACGCCCGACTCGCGGGTATAACGCCGGACTACGCCCAGAAGCGCCTGGTCGGAAAATTCAATATTTTCTTCCTTGAGTCCATTGGCTTCGCGCTGCTTTTTCACCAGATAGCGCTTGGCGATGTTGAGCTTTTCGTGCTCCGTGTACCCTGGCAGTCGGATTATCTCCATGCGGTCTTGCAGCGGGCGCGGAATGCGCTCCAGCATATTGGCCGTTGTAATGAAGATAACCTTCGAGAGGTCGTAGTCTACGTCGAGGTAATGGTCGTTGAAGGCGCAGTTCTGCTCCGGGTCGAGCACCTCAAGCAATGCAGAGGACGGGTCACCACGAAAGTCGGTCGACATCTTGTCGACCTCGTCAAGCAGAAAAACCGGATTGCCGGAACCCGCCTTTCTCATCCCCTGGATTATCTTGCCCGGCAACGCTCCGATGTAGGTCCGCCGATGGCCACGAATCTCGGCCTCGTCACGCACCCCGCCCAGTGAGATGCGCACGAACTTACGTCCCGTGGCGCGCGCGATGGAACGGCCCAGAGACGTTTTTCCCACTCCCGGGGGCCCCACCAGGCATAGGATAGGTCCTTTTATTTCACCCACCAGCGCCTGCACGGCCAAGTATTCCAGAATCCGCTGCTTGACCTTTTCAAGACCGTAATGGTCCTCTTCCAGAATCCGCTCCGCCTCCTTGAGGTCGAGCTTGTCCTCGGTATACTCGTACCAGGGCAGCGACAGCAGCCAGTCGAGGTAGTTGCGCACCACGGTGGCCTCGGCGGACATCGGCGACATCATCTTGAGCTTCTTTATCTCGCGCTCACACTTCTCGCGCGCCTCGGCCGACATCCGCTTCTCGCGCAGCTTTTCCTCCAGCTCCTGGATCTCGTTCTTGAATTCGTCCTTCTCGCCCAATTCCTTTTGGATCGCGCGCATCTGCTCGTTGAGGTAATACTCCTTCTGGGTCTTTTCCATCTGCTTTTTGACCCGATTGCGGATGCGCTTTTCGACCTCCAATATTTCCAGCTCTGAGCGCATATAGCCCAACAGGCGCTCCAAGCGCTCGGCCGGATTCGCTACCTCGAGCAAAGCCTGCTTGTCTTCCAGCTTGATCGCCACTTGCCCCACCAGCTTGTCGGCGAGATAAGCGGGATCGTCGATAGCGGCGATTGAGGCAACGACTTCAGGCGGAACTTTGCGATTCAGGCGCGCGTAGTTGTCGAAGGTCGTTCCCACCGAGCGCATCAGGGCCTCGACCTCGGTCGTGCGCTCGCATCTCTCCTCAATCTCTTCGACCTCGACCTCAAAGAGCTCATCAACCCTGATGTAGCGCAGGATACGAGCGCGCCGCTTGCCCTCGACCAGCGCCTTGACGGTACCGTCAGGCAGCCGCAGGAATTGCACGATCACTCCCAGCGCACCCACGCGATAGATGTCCTCAGGCGCGGGCTCCGAGACTCGGGCGTCCTTTTGCGCCGCCAGCAACAACAGCCTCTTATGCGCTTGAGCCTCTTCCAGCGCGCGAATCGACTTTTGGCGCCCGACGAAAATCGGATAAACCTCGTGGGGGAAGACGATGAGCTCACGCAACGGTAACAGGGGGGCACTCTTGGTGGGGTTCACGTCGCGATCATCCTTTCTGTCATTGCGAAACAGCATCTTCTGCTATGGCCCCGCTCACACATGGGTCGGCTCAGGCCGTTTCCGCTGTCTTCTGGTAGACCAACAGCGGCGCCTCTTTGTGATCCACGACCTCTTCTGAGATTACCACTTCCTTGATGGTGGGCTGGGACGGAATTTCGTACATCACGTCCAGCATTATGTTCTCCATGATCGCCCGCAGCCCGCGCGCGCCGGATTTGCGCTTTAGCGCCTCGCGGGCGATCGCTCGCAACGCGCCGTGAGCGAACTTCAGGTGGACGTGCTCCATGTCGAAGAGCTTCTGGTATTGGCGCACCAACGCATTCTTCGGTTCCGTCAGGATGCGCACGAGCGCGTCTTCGTCCAGTTCCGACAGCGTGGCAATTACCGGCAGGCGGCCGACGAACTCCGGGATGAGGCCGAATTTCAGGAGGTCTTCGGGCTGCACCTCGGTCAGAAGCTCGGAGACGCTGTGCGGATCCCGCCGCGTCAGCTCGGCCCGAAATCCCATCGTCTTTCCCGCGATACGCCGGCGCACGATATCCTCAAGACCAACGAACGCACCGCCACAGATGAACAGTACGTTGGTCGTATCCACCTGCAGGAATTCCTGCTGCGGATGCTTGCGGCCTCCCTTGGGCGGCACGCTGGCCGTGGTGCCCTCGATGATCTTGAGCAGCGCCTGCTGTACACCCTCGCCCGAGACGTCGCGGGTTATCGAGGGGTTATCGCCCTTGCGCGCGATTTTGTCGATCTCGTCGATGTAAACGATCCCGCGCTGGCAGCGCTCGATATCGTAGTCAGCATTCTGCAGCAGCGACAGGATTATATTCTCGACGTCCTCGCCGACGTAGCCGGCCTCGGTAAGCGAGGTGGCATCGGCGATCGTGAACGGCACCTGGAGAAAACGCGCCAGGGTTTGCGCCAACAGGGTCTTGCCGACGCCCGTCGGACCGATAAGCAGAATGTTTGATTTCTGCAACTCCACGTCGGAGTTGACCATCTGCGAATCGATCCGCTTGTAGTGGTTATGCACGGCGACCGCGAGGATCTTCTTCGCGCGCTCCTGTCCGATCACGTACTGGTCGAGCACGCGCTTGATCTCGGTCGGCTTAGGCACCGATGAGCTTTGGCTGAAGGCCTCGTCACCATCGGTTTCCTCGGCGATGATATCGTTGCACAGCTCGATGCATTCGTCGCAAATGTAAACCGTGGGCCCCGCTATAAGCTTGCGCACCTCATCCTGACTCTTGCCGCAGAACGAGCATACCAAGTTGCCGGTGCGGTCATCGTGCTTTGCCATATTCCCTCCAGCGCTTCGGTCTAGGCCCTTCGGGTTACGATTATCTCATCGACAAGCCCATACTCAACCGCCTGGGCGGGGTCCATGAAAAGGTCGCGGTCGGTATCTTTCTCGATTTTCCGCAGGCTCTGGCCGGTATGTTTCGCCAGGATGTTATTGATCTCCTCGCGCAGACGCAAAATTTCGCGCGCCTGAATTTCGATGTCACTTGCCTGCCCCTGCGCTCCGCCCAGCGGCTGATGCATCATAATCCGCGAGTGCGGCAAGGCAAACCGCCGCCCCTTTTCGCCAGCTGCCAAGAGCACCGCGGCCATGCTCGCCGCCTGTCCCAAGCACACCGTCGAGACCGGCGGCTTGATGAATTGCATCGTGTCGTAAATCGCCAGACCCGCAGAGACCGAACCTCCGGGCGAGTGGATGTAGAAACTGATCTCCTTATCCGGCTCTTCCGCTTCCAAAAACAGCAGTTGAGCCGTGATAAGGTTGGCGACATCATCGTTGATCTCGCTGCCCAAGAAAACGATCCGATCCTTGAGCAGGCGGGAGTAGATGTCGTAAGCGCGCTCACCCCGCGCCGTCTGTTCCACTACGATGGGGACCAGGTTGGCTACGACCGGGCTTCGCACACTTCGTCGATCGCTTGAAGCCATGCGTTCGCGCACCTCTTCATTTTAGTGCGTTTGAGAAATCCGGGCAACATAAGGCGTCGCCGTGGGGCTCAAGCCTCAGTGGGTTGCGCGGCATCACGCGGCTGCGAGTGCTCGACCAACCACTGCAAAGCCTTCTCGTGGCGCAGCGCCGCGCGAAGACCGAGACGGTTTTCCTCGCGCGCGTAGAATCTCGCCACGCGCTCTCGCTCGCGGCCACTCTCGCTCACCATTCGCGCGACTCTGGCCGCCAGCTCGTCGTCGCTCACCTCGATGTTCTCCTGAGCAGCCAGCGCGTCAACGATCAGCCGCTCGCGCACCCGCTTCGCGGCAAGATCGTTGAGCTCCTCACGGCGACCGCGCACGCGCTCTAAAGCCTCTTCCTCGCCGAGCCCCTCAGCGCGCAGCCGCGCGACGACCTCCGCCTCTATCCGCGCCGCCTCGCGCGCGACCATCGAGGCCGGCGCCTCCACCGGATTGCGTTCGAGCAACAGCTTGAGCGCCTGCTGACGCGCCTGTTCCAGCGCGCGCTCCTTGGCCTGCGCCAAAAGCGTCTGTCGCGTCTGTTCGCGCAACTGCGCCAAGCTTTCGAACGTCCCCAAGTCCCGCGCGAAGTCGTCGTCGAGCGCCGGCAACTCCCGATACAGTATGTCCTTCACCACGACGGTCCATTCGATTGTGCGGCCGCGCAGATGAGGCTCCCCATAGTCGTCGGGATAGCTCTTGGTCAAATGCTTGGGCTCGCCCAAGCGGGCGCCCTTCATAAGCTCGAAAAGGCCATGCCTTAGCGCGCCTTCGGCGATTTCGACGAGCTGCGGCTCGCCACTCACCTCTGAGAGCGGCCTGCCGTCCGCTTGCGCGGTCACCTGCACCAGCGCCAGGTCGCCCGCTTCAACCTCCGAACGCTCCTGGACCTTCTTGAGCGGCGCATGACTGCGGCGCAATCCTTCGAGCACTTCCGCGATCTCTTCTTCACGCACCTCGACGGGCTGGGGCGCAAGATCCCACCCCTGATAATCCTTGACCACTATCTCCGGCTTCAGATCGAATACCGCAGCGAAGCGCAAAAGCTTGGGAAAGTCCGCCTCTTCGGTTACTATCTCCGGGTCTACCGCTGGTTTCAGCGCGTGATCGGCAAGCGCCTTTTCGGTTGATTCGCGGATGAGCTTTTGCATCACTTCGCCGCGCACTTGGTCGCCGAAAAAGCGCTCCAGCAAGCGACGGGGAGCTCGACCTGGGCGAAAACCTTTCAGTCGGACCTGGCGTCCGAGTTCGCGATACGCTTGATCAAGCTCTCGCTCGATCTCTTCCGCGCCAAGCTCGATCGTCAATTTGCGCCGCAGATCAGAGGGGCTCTCGAGATTTATGTTCATACGTGGAAACCCTAGCCTTCTGAATAAGATCGGTAAACTGCCGTTTCGGCTAATCAGTTCAAGCAGACGCTGGCGGGAGGTGCAACCGGCGACCGTCGAAATCCGGCGCAACGTCGCCACCGCCCCCGACCCGAACCAACCCGCTTCGCGGAAGACGACCACCGTAGCAAAAGTTTCGCGGGGGATCTTCCCTTCCCGATTTGAAGCATTTTGCGTGCCATCGAGGCGCCTAACAAGCTCGTGCGCTCATTTGAGCATTGCTAGATCGGTCATCAAAAGCCATTGGAGACTGCTGTGCACTCTTGACTGCCGACCCAGCGCTGGATTATTTGCGAGCAATAGGTATACTGCTGAGCCTACCACTCGTAGCATAATTATCCTTTAGGGTTGTTGTTGTCGTCTATCATTACTACGGAGGCCCTCGGCCGATGAGTGAGTCAAATATAGTGTTGCCCGCCCTAACCGGCGGGCAGGTAACAATTCTGTGGTTGGTATTACTGTCCGCGGTGATTGCGCTACTTTACGGGTTGCAACTGGTCAAAGTGGTGATGAGCGCAAGCGCGGGACCCAAATCGTTAACCGACGTTTCCGATGCCATCGAGGAAGGCGCCATGGCCTACCTTGCCCGCCAAGTCAGAACGATGCGTTGGTTTGTCTTGGCGATCACGGTTGGTCTTTTCATACTCTACCGACGGGTCTACCCTGGATTTGCCCTGCCATTCGGCATTTCGATTGCGTTCCTGATGGGCGTCAGCGCCTCGTACGGCGCCGGCTACGTCGGCATGTGGCTGGCGGTCAAGGGCAATGTGCGCAGCGCCAACGCCGCGCTGACCGGCTTTAAGGAGGCGATGGAGCTAGCGTTCAAGGCTGGCGGCGTCTCCGGCATGTTCACCGTCGGGCTTGGTCTTCTGGGCGCGACGATTATCTTCCTCATATTCCGCGAGAACGCGATGAAGGTGCTGGTCGGCTTCGGCTTTGGTGGCTCGCTCGCGGCGCTTTTCATGCGCGTAGGCGGCGGAATTTACACCAAAGCGGCCGACGTTGGCGGCGACCTCGTGGGCAAGGTCGAAGCGGGTATTCCCGAGGATGATCCGCGCAACGCGGCGACCATCGCTGACAACGTGGGCGACAACGTGGGCGACTGCGCCGGCATGGCCGCCGACGTGTTCGAGTCGTACGAGGTCACGCTGGTGGCAGCGATCATTCTGGCTGCTTACGCCATGAGCGAGCCCGACTTCGTAAAGATTTACGGCGCGGCTTCCGGGGCGTTCGCTATGAAGCTCGTGATCTTTGCGCTGGTGCTGCGCGCGGTCGGAGTCTTCTCGTCGATCTTGGGCATAATGGCGGTACGAGTACCCGCCGGCAGCACGATGATCGATCCGATGCGCCCGATCGTAAACGGATACGTGGTATCGGCGCTCGCCTCGATAGTCGGGTTCTTCATCGTCAACTACTTCTTCATCCAAGACCCGCGCACCGGCGGCACCGACTGGCGTTTTTCGGTGGTTGCAACCTTCGGCATCTTGCTCGCCGTGGCCACCCTATGGTTGACCAATTACTTTACCCATCCTGATCGTCGCCCGACCACCGAGACCGCAACTTCGGCCAGAACCGGCGTGGCGACATTGATTCTCAGCGGCCTTGCCGAAGGTATGGAAGCTTCGGTGTGGGCGGTTCTAATGATTGCGGTCGCAATTATCGGCGCGATGGCGGTGTTTCACGAATCGCTTGCGCTTCAGTTCTACGGCATCGCCTTAACCGGCTTGGGGCTTCTGACCACGACCGGTTTTATTCTGGCGATGGACACTTACGGACCGATCACCGACAACGCGCACGGTATCTTCGAGATGGGCGGAGTTCATCGCGAAGAGGCGTCGCGCACGCTCTCCTGGATGGACGCGATCGGCAACACGACCAAAGCGCTGACCAAGGGGCTGGCTATCGCCACCGCGGTTATCGCCGCCGTCTCGCTTTTCCGCTCCTTTATTGACGAGGCGCATCTGGGCGCCATCGGCGTGCAGGTGAACATGCCGACGGTGTTCGTCGGTCTGCTCATCGGCGGCGCCGTGCCGTTTCTGTTCAGCTCGTTCGCCCTCAAAGCGGTGGGTCGCGCGGCCTTCGGCGTTGTGGTTGAGGTGCGCCGCCAGTTCCGCGAGCATCCCGGCATCATGGAGTACAAAGAGCGTCCCGACTATCGCCGCTGCGTAGACATTGTCACCGCCACGGCGCAGAAAGAGCTGCTCGGCCCTGGCATTCTGGCCATTTTCGCGCCCCTGTTGGTCGCCTTCGCGCTCGGTGTTGGAGCCCTGGGCGGCTTCCTCGGCGGTACGATTCTATGCGCGCAGCTGCTCGCCGTGTTCATGTCGGACGGCGGGGCCACCTGGGACAACGCGAAGAAGAAAATCGAAGACGGTTTTCTCGGCGGCAAGGGAACCGAGATTCATAAGGCCGCGGTGGTAGGTGACACCGTTGGCGACCCGTTCAAGGACACCGCGGGTCCCGCGCTGAACCCGATGATCAAGGTGATGAACCTCGTGGCGATCCTAGCCGCGCCCTTCGCGCCGAGCAGCGCCTCCGGGCTCACCTTCGGCCGCGTTCTGGTGGTCATTCTAAGCCTGGTCTTGCTGGCGATTGCGGTTGGGCTCTCCAAGCGGGGCTCCATTGTCGAGGCACAGGCTGGACAAAAAGGGACCGCCGAGGCCGCGTAGCTCCCGCAGCGTCGTTGCGGGAAGACTGTTCCCGCCCTTGACCACAAGCAGTTCCGCAGCGCTAGCTAAGGTTAGCGCTGCGGAACTGCCGCTGTAGACGCTGGATTTTGAGAGAAAGCCGCGCCTTGCGAAGCGGCCGAGGTACCGCTTTGGGGGTCGGCGCCGAGCCGCTGGCGTAGCATCTGTCGCTCGAACTCCGGACTGATACCTTCGCCGCGCGTCAGCTTCGCCCGGTCCTTCGGGCTCATTTGGGCCCATATGTAAGCGGCAGAGATTGCGTCCCCCCGGCTTACCGCGGAGTAGTACTGCTCTTGAGGCGTCGGACTATGATGAAACGGCCAGCATCCAGCCGCCACGAAGAGCATAGCCCCGGCGGCAAGCCGGCTGACAGCCGCAGACGCAAGGCTACGCGGTATGACGCTCCGTGTCATAGCAGATATCGTCTCGCGGACTTTGACAAAATAAAGCTCTAGCGTGAAACCTAGCCCGCGCTAAAGCCGCGCCCGAACATTGCGCCGTGTTAGGGCCGCGCGTCTGTATCCAGCCTCGGCAAGTGGCTCGCGCGCTCATCGGATCCCCGCATGCGGCGCATCGCCAGACTGCTCTTAGGGCACTTTGGACGCCCCGTGGACTTTTAAGCGCCCTCTATGGCTGAAATAATAACCCTGATGCAATTGAGCAGCGAAAACGTAGCCGCTAAGGCCGAAGACATTCTGCGCCGTGTTCTTTATCCCGGCTACAACAGTGACATAGTCAGCCTCGGCGTTGTAGAGGAGATAAAAGCGGCTCCTGAAGAAGGCGTTGTCGTTACGTTGCGCCACGCCGGCTTGCGAGAGGACACAATACAAGAAGTAGCACGCCAGGCGCGCCAGCTTCTCGTCACCGAGCTTGAGTTGCCGAAGGTCGAGGTGATGGTGCGCCGCCTTGATCCCGAATTAGGCGAGCGTACCGGACGCGTCGCCCTTGACGGTGTGCGTTACGTGGTCGCTGTGGCGAGCGGCAAGGGTGGCGTAGGCAAGTCCACGGTGGCAGCCAATTTGGCGGTC
Source organism: Deltaproteobacteria bacterium (assembly GCA_021801125.1). GTDB lineage: Bacteria > Desulfobacterota > Binatia > Binatales > Binataceae > JAJYYI01. The sequence goes on from JAJYYI010000127.1 coordinate 24,031, forward strand.
GCGCTCAGCCACCTCGGCTATCGTGTGGGACTGCTCGACGCGGACATCTACGGTCCGTCGATCCCGATGATGTTCGGCACCGGGTCGGCGCGCCCGCAGAGCGCCGGAGAGCAACGCTTTCACCCGGTGGAACGTCACGGCGTGGCGTTGATCTCGATCGGCATGTTTCTGACCAGCCGCGCGCCGGTCATCTGGCGCGGTCCGATGGTAATGAGCGCTGTACAGCAGTTCCTCAAAGAGACGGTCTGGGGGTCACGGGACTTTCTGGTAGTGGATCTGCCGCCCGGCACCGGCGACGCCCAGTTGACCCTGGCGCAGCAGGTTTGCCTGGACGGCGCCGTGATAGTCACCACCCCGCAGGACGTGGCGCTGTTGGACGCTCATCGCGCGCTCAGGATGCTTCGACAGGTGCACTGCCCATTGCTCGGCATCGTCGAAAACATGAGTTATTTCGTATGTCCGGACTGCGGCGAGATGGACGAGGTTTTCGGCCACGGCGGCGGCGAAAGGTTGGCGCGCAACGAAAATCTCAAGCTGCTCTCACGCCTACCGCTCTACGGCGAGGTTCGCGAGGCCGGTGATCGGGGCGTTCCTCTGGTTTCGGCACAACCCGAGCATCCGGTCAGCCGGGCATTCGCGGAGCTCGCGCGAGAGGTTGCAGCCCAGGTTGAAGGGCAGAGCCGGTATAGCTGACAATAAAACAACGCCGTTATGCTGGCGCTTTCAACCTAGGTTTGCTTTCCTAATGAACTAGCTGTCCGCTTGAATGGATGGAGGGCCTTGAGTTAAGCCGGTCCGAATTCGATCAGCCTGGGGGCTGAGAGGGGGACCGCTCGCCCGATGCGAAAGGTCGAACAAAGGTTGAGCGGGCGAGGGGGATCTCATCAACCCGAGCTACCCTTCGGATGCTTCAAGGTCCCGGCTGGTCGATGTCGGTGGGGTGCGAGAATATTGGGCAGGGTTGAACGCGCGGTCGCGGCTGCCGGGCGAAGCGCCCCAAGCTGCCCACGCCAAGGAGGGAGCGCACAGCGATTCGCGTTTTCGGGTGTAACGGTTCAATCGTGCGCGAGCTTGCCGCACCGTGTTCGGCGACCGCATGTGACTGGGCGATAGTCAACCACGGCGACAGGGCGCAAGCGAAAAGCAGAAAGCGAGAGGTGACAAGACAGGCGCCATTGCCAGGCGTTGCCACGCGATGAGCATACGCCCACGCGTGGCAACGGACCCGGGTATAGTTACGACCCCCTAGCACCCTTTGCGCTGCCGGGAAAGGAAGGCCGACCTCGGTTCAACCCTTCTACCCGCACGCGGTCCGGCCTGTACGAGGAATCGGGGTCAGGAACTCGCAACAAGAGCTCCGGCTGAAGTTCCAGAGGTTCTTCATGAAGGTTTTGGTTATCGGAGGAGACGGCTATCTTGGGTGGCCGCAGGTAATGCATCTATCCGCAAACGGGCATTACGTCGGTATCGTCGACAACTTTGTCCGCCGCGCCTTGGACGTGGAATGCGGCACCGAAAGTTTAATACCCATCTACCCGCTGGAGACACGCATAGCCACCTGGGAGGAGATTTCCGGCAATCGTATAGAATCGTTTGTCGGCGACATTACGAATTTTGATTTCTTGACCAACGCCATCAGATCATTCGAGCCGGACGCGATCGTCCATTACGGCGAACAGCGAAGCGCGCCCTATTCGATGGTGAACCACGACCACGCGCTCTTCACGCAAATCAACAACGTAGTTGGTACGCTGAATATCCTATACGCACTGAAGGAACATCGTCCGGAATGTCACCTCGTGAAGCTCGGGACGATGGGGGAGTACGGAACGCCGAACATAGATATTGAAGAAGGCTTTATCGAGATTTCTCACAATGGTCGCCGAGACGTCCTGCCCTATCCCAAGCAACCGGGCTCCTTTTATCATTTGTCCAAAGTCCACGACTCGCACAATATCATGTTTGCTTGCAGGGTCTGGGGGCTGCGTTCGACCGACCTCAATCAGGGAGTCGTCTATGGAGTGGAAACGCCGCAAACCGTCCTGGACGAACGGCTGGCCACCCGCTTCGATTACGACGGGATCTGGGGCACGGTGCTAAACCGTTATTGCGTCGAGGCGGTCATCCATCATCCGCTGACGGTTTTCGGCGAGGGCGAGCAAACGCGCGGCTTCCTGGATATACGGGATACGATGCGCTGCGTGGAACTTGCCATCCTCAATCCCCCCGCACTCGGAGAGTACCGCGTGTTCAACCAATTTACGGAACAGTTCACAGTCAGGGAACTCGCCGAGTTGGTTCGACAAACGGCCCATAAGAAGGGACTCCCTGCCCGGATCGTCAGAGAAAAGAACCCCCGCGTCGAACAGGAAGTGCATTATTACAACGCCAAGCACGTCCGTTTGATTGATCTAGGCCTGGAGCCTCACTGCCTGACCGACACGTTGGTTGATTCGATGCTAGACAAGATCAGCGAGTACAAGCACCGCGTGCGCGTGGAAACGATCCCGTCGCTCGTCAACTGGCGCATGACCAACAATCCGACGAGGTATATCGCTCCTTCCAGGCGACACGCTGAACAAGCTGCTGGCGCTAAGCTGCCTTCGGAAGGCGACCTCGGTTCGGTCGTATCTGCTCATCTGAGGAAACAGATCCTGAATTCTCGCGATGGGAAGGTTGGTTAATCGTCGCAAGGCTCACGCTACGGGCATCGGGCGACGCAAAGGTTCCCATTCCTTTATGCACTGCGCAATCGGTGCGACTCCTTGTTTGACATTGGAAAGCTGCTCTTCCGTCCTCGCGTCGAGAGCGACGACGATCGGTTGGTTGATGAATTCCGTGCGGCACTATTCGAACGAAGTTCCGTCGCAATCCAAGTCTAAATGGAACCCTTTCGCGAACTAATCTTATTTTGCGTTTTCGTATCAACGATCTATTACGTGATAACGTGCATTACGGGCATTCTATTCGCCCGCCAAGCCGTTTCGCCCTTACCACCCCTTCCTGATCCGCCGCCTCACGCTCTCGTGCTTCGTCCGCTTCACGGCTACAGCGAAAATATGCTGTGTAACGCGCGCAGCCTTCTAGAGTTGGACTATCTGAACAAAACGACCATTTTCGGAGCGACCTCAGAAAAGGACGGTTCAACACAGATCGTGAGGGCCCTGACGCAGGAGCAGCCGTCCGCCAACGTGATCGGAACCGTAGGCCAGGCGGAAGCGGGCAACCCCAAGATGGGCAAGCTCATTTCGATGCTGCGTGATGCACCGGACGCCGACGTGATCGTCATGCTTGACGCGGACGGGAGAGTTGCGCCGAACCTTCTTCGCCGCGTCATCGGCGAGCTCTACGAAGATGACGGCGTCGGCGCCGTGACCTGTATATTTTCCGGCACGCCCGGCAGGCGGGAGATAGGAGCGCATCTCGAGGCGCTTTTAATCAACACGGACTTTGCGCCGACGGCGATGCTGTCAAAATTCATCGAGCCCACCCGCTACGCCTTTGCCGCCTGCATCGCAATCAAGAGAAATGTGCTTCGCGCGATAGGCGGGATCGAAGCGCTCCGAGACAACTTCGGAGACGACATCGTCTTGGGTTACAAGGTTGCGGCGGCGGGCTATAGAGTCAGAATCTCGAACGCGCTGGTCACCACGATAACCGAGGAAAAAACTCTGGTCGACTTTCTGCGTCATCAAATCCGCAGTTGGCGCGTGGATCGCCGACTGCGTCCGATAAGCCTTGGACGAATCCTTATCAATGGATGCTTCTGGGCAGTGATGCTGCTGCTCTTTTCGGGGCTGCATGCGGGCTCGGTGACGCTGGCCGCGCTCGTCGTCGGCGTTCGGCTCGCCACCAGCATCGCCATCATCAGGAATGTGCTTGGGGTACCGCTGGAAAAAAGAGACTTGTTTCTCATACCGTTTAAGGATCTGCTGATGGCCGGAGTTTGGGGGGCGAGCCTTTTCGGCAACACGGTGCGATGGAGCGGACGGCGTTTACGTTTGGGAGCGAACGGAAAGATGCAGCAGGTAGAGTGTTAGGCGGCGCGATCCCCGGGACGCGTTGGCGCCGCGTTGTGAGCCTTTTAGCAGCCGACTCGATCGTGCGCGCTCAACGGAAACCTGAAAGCTCGCCACGTCTTCCATCTCTCAAGGCTGCGAACGCGCGCCCTAGAGGCGTTGCGAACGCCTCTAGGGCGCGGCTGGATTTTTGCGGCAAACGGAGGTCCGGCGCGGCGGTCTTGACTAACCATGCTGTCGCGGCTTCCAATTGCCCGTAGACACGACTCGAAGGCTCATCAAGGCGAGAGCCAGGTCGAAGATCGGCGGCGCTACGACCTGGCAAGCTTTGCAGGCGGTAGAGGATGGCAACTTTAATTACTGAGGAGTGCATCAACTGCGGGGCGTGCGAGCGTGAATGCCCCAATCACGCAATCTACGAAGGCGGCAAGGCCTGGGAGCTGAACGGCGGCAGCGGAACGCCGCTTAAAGAGGACATCTACTACATAGTTCCCGACAAGTGCACCGAGTGCGTCGGCTTCTTCCCGCGCGAGCAGTGCGCCGTGGTTTGTCCGGTCGATTGTTGCGTGCCCGACCCCAACATTCCTGAGACGGAGGGCGTGTTGATCGAACGCGCGAAAACACTCCATCCGGAGCTGACCTTCGACGGCGATTTTCCTTCGCGCTTTCGTAAATCCTGAACGAAGCTCCGGATTGGCGCTGGAGTCGGTTGACCGCATCCTCAACCGATACCGTGCGCATCAAAATGCCGGAAGATGTTCGCGCCCGTGGCCACAAACGCTTGGCGACGCGCGGTCCGCGCAACCCGCGTCGAGCCCTTCGCAGCGGCGCGCCGTGGCGGCTCGATTCGCCCCACCCCTATGCGCGCGGCTTTGCTCCAGTGCCGGTCGCCACGTAAAATGATTGCCGTGCGATTAAAGGACCGAACTATCGTGGTCGGCGTGACCGCGAGCATCGCCGCCTACAAGGCTGCGGAGTTGGTTCGCGTGCTCGTTGCGCGTGGCGCCAAAGTCAAGGTGATGATCACGCGAGGCGCCGCAGAGTTCATCGCGCCGCTCACGTTCCAAACGCTAAGCGGAAGCCCCGTCGCTTCCGACCTCTTCAGCCTTACTCAAGAGTCGGAAATAGGCCATATTCGACTGGCCGACATGGCCGACGCTATCGTTATCGCGCCGGCCAGCGCCGATTTCATCGCCAAGGTCGCGCTGGGACTGGCTGATGACTTGCCGAGCACCGTGCTGCTCGCGACCCGATGTCCCGTCGCTTTCGCACCCGCGATGAACGTGCATATGTATCAGCACCCTGCGACGACCGAGAACTTAAATCGCCTGCGGGCTCGCGGCTGCGCGATTATCGAGCCCGAGCAAGGCTCGCTTGCTTGCGGATACGAGGGAGTGGGACGGCTCGCTGAGCCAGCCGACATCGCCGACGAAGTCGAGCGCCTGGTCTGCGCGCGAGACCTGGCCGGCGAGCGCATATTGATCACCGCCGGTCCCACGCAGGAGCCGATAGATCCGGTGCGCTTCGTATCTAATCGCTCGTCGGGCAAGATGGGATTCGCATTGGCGCGGGCCGCCTGGATGCGCGGCGCTGATGTGCGTCTGGTGGCAGGGCCTAGCGCGCAGCGCGCCGCGCGATCGGTCGAGCGGTTCGACGTGCGTCAAGCGAGCGAGATGCTGGATTTGACGGCGCGAAACTTTCCTTGGTGCACCACGTTGATCATGGCTGCCGCGGTGGCTGATTTCCGCCCCACCAAGCCGGCTGCGCGAAAAATAAAAAAACGAGCTGACGGCCTGACGCTTACGCTGGAGCCGATCGCGGATGAGTTGCCTAATCTAGCCCAAAAAAAGGGCGCGCGGCTCATGGTGGGCTTCGCCGCCGAGACCGACTCGTTGCGCGAAAACGCGCTTAAGAAACTGCGCGAAAAAAATCTCGACTTGATAGTAGGCAACGACGTGTCGCAGCAAGGCGCCGGCTTCGGCACAGACACTAATATCGTGACTATCACAGACCGCGAAGGGCTCACCGAGAATTATCCGATGATGTCTAAAGACGACGTCGCGCACGTAATCCTCGACTGGGTAGTTCGGATGCGTCGGGCTAGAGAAGGGCCGTAGGCGCCGGTTGCCTCGTCGTCGGCCTGAACGCGGCCATAGCCAACCGCTTCGCACGAAGCTTGCCGGCGTCAACGCGGCCGGTCGTTCCCACCCCTCGGAGGAATCGCATGGGCAAGGTTGCCAGACATCTCGACACGCTCCTCGTACACGCCGGTGAGCCCTCCCCGCTCATCGAAGGCGCCGTCGGTATCCCGATCTTCCAGTCGTCGACTTACCAATACCGGGGCGAGTCGAGTCACGACACGGCTCGTTATGTGCGGCTTAGCAACACTCCGAATCATATCGCGCTGCATCGCAAACTAGCCGCCGTCGAGAACGCTGAAGCGGCCCTCGTGACGGCTTCAGGGATGGCAGCGATTTCGACCACTCTGCTCGCGCTACTGCGTCCGGGCGATCATATCCTGGCGCAAGATTGTCTCTACGGCGGCACTCACGCCCTGATGTTCGCGGAGTTTCCGCGCTTGAACATCGAAGTTGACCTTATCGATGGCGACGCCCCGACTTCGTGGGCGGCGCGAGTTAAGTCGAACACGCGGGCGATCTACGTGGAGACTATATCGAATCCGCTGATGCAGGTGCCCGACCTCAAGGCCGTTGCGAGTTTCGCGCGCGAACGACGACTGATTTCGATAATCGATAACACCTTCGCCAGCCCGGTTAACTTCCGCCCCGCAGAGCACGGCTTTGATCTTTCGCTGCATAGTGCCACAAAGTACCTTAACGGCCATTCAGACGTCGTCGCGGGCGCGGTCATCGGCCACGCGGCCCTGGTTGAGAGGATCAGTCACCTGCTGACTCGTCTCGGCGGCTCGCTCGATCCACATGCCTGTTTTCTGGTGCATCGCGGGATGAAGACGCTGGGCGTGCGCATGCGCCATCAAAATGAAGCTGCCCTGCGCATCGCGCGTTTTCTTGAGCAGCATCCAAAGGTGGCCACAGTGAACTATCCCGGGCTTGAGAACCACCCCCGCCATCAACGAGCACGCGAGCTTTTCGACGGTTTCGGCGGGATGCTTTCGTTCGAAATCAAAGGCGGCGTTGAAGTCGCCGATCGCTTTTTAAGCAAATTGGCACTGCCCATCTGCGCACCCAGCCTGGGTGGCGTGGAGAGCCTTATCACGCGACCCGCGACCACCTCGCACGCGGCCATGCCCGAGGCGGACCGGCAGCGCGCCGGTATCACCAACAGCCTGATTCGCTTTTCGGTCGGCCTGGAAGCCGCGGAAGACCTAATTGACGACTTCGCGAAAGCCCTGGCCGCTTGCTGATCAGAGGTCATCTAACGTTTCCTTACCTAGGCGGGCATCGGCCGATACACCTTCTCGTACCGTCGGCGAACCGCTATGCTTCGCAGCACAAGGCATCGCATAGCCGCTCAAGGCGCACCGCCCGCGAGTCGCATCAAGCCGCTGAAGCCATTAAGCGGTTGCTCATTCCCGATCGGCCCGACGATTTTTTCGAAGCGTTGAATTAAAAATAAAGTACTAAGTCATTTGTGGGTATGAAGATCGGGATCAATCTGTTAGGTCTGCGGCCGGCAATGATAGGCGGTGTGGAGACCTACATCCGCGGTCTTCTAGCAGGGTTGTGCCACGTCGACCATGATAACGAATACGTAATTTTTGCCAACCGCGACAACTATGCAACGTTTAGCGGCCTTGCCGAGAACTTTCGGCTGGAACGATGCGAGTTCGCAGCGGGTTGGAGACCGTGGTCGCTATTTGTGACGCGTGTGCTAGGAGAACAGCTTTACCTCACTTGGCGCGCGGCGCGCGAGCAACTGGACGTGCTGCACTCCCCGCTGGACACGATCAGTCTGTTCGCCCCTTGCGCGACCGCGATGACGCTGCACGACATCAATTTCGACGCTGTTCCCGAGGCCACCACGGCCTTCCGCCGCCGGCTCGCTCGCATTTTGGTGAAGGCTTGCGCGCGCCACGCCACGGTTGTCTTAACCGTTAGCGAGTTCAGCCGGCGCGAGATTGTGCGCGAAATGGGCCTTGCGCCGGAACGCGTCAAGGTGACTTACAACGCTTCCGGAAGGGACAGGAGCGCCAGCGAGAATTACTGGCCTGGATTGGCGCGCAAAATCAATCTGAGGCTGCCGTACATAATCGCTCTTAGTAGCCTTAACCCGCACAAGAATCTGGGCAGCCTGATCGCCGCCTTTGCCCGCCTGCGACCGGAGGGTCGTTGGCAATTGGTGGTAGTCGGCCATCTTCCGACGCGCGGCGTCTGCCTGCGTGAGTTGGCTCTCAGCTATGGGGTCGAACGCGCGGTGACCTTCACTGGCTACTTGAGCGACGGGGAACTGACTCTGGCGCTGAGGCACGCTCGGATGTTGGCATTCCCGTCGCTATACGAGGGATTCGGCATACCGGTCATCGAGGCCATGAGCCTGGGAGTTCCGGTCGCGTGCTCGAACGCCGCAGCGCTGCCGGAAGTGACTGGCGGAGCGGCCCTGATGTTCAACCCGCGGGATCCCGCGGCAATCGCCTCGGCGATAAGCCGCCTGCTCACCGACGAGCGTCTGCGCGAGCGCCTGATCGCCGCCGGCTATAAGAACGCTCGACGCTTTTCCTGGTCGCGCACCTCCGAGCAAACGCTGGCCGCCTACCGCTACGCCTACGCGGCAAAAAATCGGCGCAGCCTACCTGTGGATCCTGCCGCTGCGCCAAGCCATCAGATGCAAGAACTGTGACCCCTGAGGCGGGGAAACTACCGCCCAGCTCTCGGGCAAGCGGCAAGGCTTGAACGAGCGAGTGCGAGGTTCTCGTCAAGTCAACGGGCTTCCTTGAGCTTCAAAACGAACGTCCGACCTCGCGGGATCCTCGCTTCAAAACTGGCCTTTCCACGAAAGAGGCGTAGCCTCACGGTCGACCGCCAGCTAGAAATCCACGCGAGCGCAGTGTTGGGCCGCCGTTGGACATCCGCTTGACCTGCATCGGTTGGCCCTTGCCGCAATTGGGAATGGCGAACAGGCGAAGATCGTTGCCAGCCCCGTCCACGTTGAGAAAGAACCGTTTGCTGTCGGCGACCAGGCTGCCGGAGCGGTAGAGGCGGCCCAAGCGGCCGTGATCTATCTCGTAAACGCGGCGCGCCGAGATGCGGAAGTTTTCTCGTGACTCGGCAATGGACGGAATCATATGGCCGCACACGTAAAAACCTCGGTCAACCTCGCTTATGAGGTCTTCCGGTTTTTGCTCGCCGGCCATGAAGAACGTGTTTGACATTCTTATCAGCGGAACGAACCAAGCCTCGGTGGCACGGACCGAGCCGTTAGCTCGCGCACCGAGGACCGCGGCGGTTGCTCGCGAGTGCAGAAAGTCGCGAAAAACGCCGCGCTCGATATGGACGGCGCGCTGGCCGGGCACGCCCTCGGCGTCGTAGCAGTAATGGCCGTAGGCTGGCAGCGTCGGGTCCGAGCAAGCCGAAACGAACCGCGAGCCGACGACCTGTCCTACCGCGTTGTCCTTAAGCGAACGTAAGAACCAGCTTCGACCGGCGTAGGCCGCTTCGCTCTTGAGCGCGCGGTCGGCTTCGCAAGGATGACCGACGATCTCATGCACCAGGAGAGCGTTAAAATGCGGATCGGTTACCACGGTGACCTCGCCCTGGGGAGGCTTGAGGACCGGCGCTCGAGCAAGCTCGGTTGCCTCCTTGCCGAGCGAGGTGGCAAAGGTTGCCAAGTCCGGATTCGGCATCGGTCCCTCGGCCCAGCCTTGAAGCAGGCACTCTAGTCCCCGTTGTTGGCCGATCGTGTCATAAATCTCCTGCACGCCGGAGCTGGCTTGCGCCACGACGTAACAGTCGCCTTGAGAGAAGGCGAAGGCCTGGGAAATCACCGTTCCCTCGCTGTCGAGAAATAGTTCATGGCGAAGCTCGGTGAGCACCGAGATTGAGTTGAAGGCGATGGAACAGCCGAGGCCGGCAGCGCTCGCCGAGGCATGGCGGCTCAATTCGCGCACGGCTTTGCCGCCTACGACCAGCGGATCAAGCCGGAACACCGCGGGTAGTTCAGCCCGAACGGCCCTTGGGCCAGGCTCGGCCAAGTCAATCGAGCCTCGCGACGTCCCACTACCAAGCACTGAGCGGCGTTTGCGCTCCGTGGCGTCGATCGCAGCTCGCTCGTAAGCTTCCTCGAACCCGCCACTTAGCGCCGTCAAGAGTTGCTGCGGGCGGCCTGCCAGACGTCCCACCATCGCTCCGTACTGGCCACGGCCAAAAACCCTTTGGTCACGGTTATGAAGCACGTTCAGGCCGAAGCCCGCGTTCTCGCTTTCGGCGCTGCGCCGAACGATGCCGTCCTCGGCTTGCGCGCTAACCCTGAACGTCGCCTCAAAGCGCAACTCGGCGTGGGCCGCGCGCCGGCGTTTTACGATGGCGGCAAGCCAGTTCAGCCCCTCAGTCTTTAAGAACTCTATTGCTGCGAAGACATCCGTCGATTCCATGGTCGGTTTCATCAAAGTGCAACCCTTTGCAGCATTAATCCCTAAAGCATTTTATATAGGCGTGATTCACGACCTTGGCCCTATCCGAAGCTCTCGGCCGGCCTTCTGCGATTGCTCTTGAATAAGATTCGACTCTGAAGCGTTCGTTCTTTTATCTTGATGGCGGCTTCTCCTAATCCTAGATTTCACATCAACGCTTATTTAAGGAGAGGCAACATGCAAGAAGCAACGGACTCTCTGATTGCCCGGCGAGATCTGCTTCGGATCGGGGCGCTTGCCGGTGTTGGCATGGCAACCCTGCTCGGAGGGCTTGGTGTCAGGCAGCCCCGGGCCCAAGGGATATCCAGTTACTGCAACTCATTCGGCAAAGCCGTCGGCCCCCACGACGCGTTGCAAGCGCTGATTGACGGGAATAAGCGCTGGGCAACGGGGATGCAAACACATCCGGGGGAAGATCCCTCGCAACGTGAGTGCAATGCCGAACACTTTCAGACGCCGTTCGCGGCGATTCTGTCGTGCGTCGATTCACGGGTTCCTCCGGCATTGATCTTCGATTGGGGCATCGGCGACCTGTTCGTGGCCCGCGTCGCCGGCAACAGCGTGGTGCCAATTCTCGAGGATAGCCTCAGATATGGCACAGAGAGCTTGGGGGCAGCGGTGCTGTTCGTTCTGGGCCATACTGCTTGCGGCGCTATCTCGGCTGCCGTCGATTATTATTTACGGCAGCTTGCCGATAATCCTTACGAAGAGTCCATCCCCGAGTTTGCCCCTGCCGACCCCAGTTCGAAGGATTCCGGGGCCCCATCACCTGAATACGCATTCATACCGCCGATATTGCCAGCGGTTAAGGTCGCGCGCAGAATCGTTAAACAGCAGGGTGGCGACCCGAATGATCCCACGCAGGTGATTCCAGTCGCAACGAACCAACACGTTATTCTAACGGTTGAATACTTGAGTTCGCGGCCGCCTTTTCGGAGGCTAGTTAAGGACGACAAGCTTCTGGTCAAGGGTGGCGTATACGATATAGGTACCTATTGGGTCACCGTTTTGATTTAGCGCGTCGACAAGGAGGGGGGGGCCTCAAACCGATGATAGAGCAGAGACTACGTAGGTTGAGGAAAATTGCAAACTGGAAAAGTGCGCTGCACGGCGGCGTGGCATCCAAGGCTCGCCAACTGCCGCTGCTGACCGTCTTGTCGGTCTCTCTGCTCGCCCTTAGCGGATGTGTTACGGAAAACGCGTCTTTGCAGCAAGAGCGGCTCGAACTGGTGCGCGACCAAATCGAGCTTACCAAACTCCATATAGAACTGGCTAAGGCGGCGCTTGCAAGGTTGCAGTCCCAAACGCAACAAGACCAGGCGTTGGCCCAGGCTCGCCGGGCGGGCGCCGCTGACCTTCAGGCGCGGCGCACCGCGACGGTCGTGCTCTTGCGGAATATCGCGCGCGAACAACGCGGGACTACCGGCAAGACCTACTCAAGCCTGGCCGACTGGGTCGAAGCGGGCGGCGACCCGGACCGTGCTCTACAAGCTGCGCTGCCCAACGGAATTCCCAAGTAGCCCGCAAGCGGCGCCCGTTCCGATTCCCCGTGAAATCGGTTTACGGGAAAAACGGATATCCCATCCCAGGGTAGAAGCCGCCCATCCCACCCCCGATAAAACCCAAGCCGATTATCGCGCCGATACCTAGCACCGGCAGCAGATAGTCGAGCCAAGATCCCGACGGCGACCCACTTTGTTGGGGGAACTGCTGAGCCTGGTAGCTTTGCAGACTCCCCAACGAGCCCAGGCCGTTCGCCGGCAGGCTATTTTGGTTGGCGGCAAGGTAGGCGTTTTGCCCCGAAGTGGACGGCGTTCCCGCAGGCTGCTGGGGCTGCAGGTTCAAAAGCTCCGGTCGAACCTTTATCGCGTTTACTATTTTGACGCTCGGGTCATCGAGCAGCCGCCGCACCTTGGCTTCCGCATCCGATTTCCCGTAGGGCGTGGCAACGAAGCCGTAGAGCGTTACCTCACGATCGCCGTATCGATCGCGCCGCACCTCGGCCCTGACCAGCGGCAGCCGGTTGTGTTCCAGGTAGCGGGTCAGCTCGTCGCTTTGCTCGACGACTGGCCCGCTGAGCACGATCGGCGCGGGAGCGGGACCTGACGACCCGGCCTGCGATAGCGTCTCGCTGGTACTTTGCGCCGTCGACTGCGCTCCGCCCGTCGCGGGAGAAGAAAACGCTGGCGGTGGAGCGTTCGGCGCAGACATCGTCGCGCAAGACTGCGTCGTAACGAGCAAAATCGCAAGCCAGACTGAAATCATTCGTCGCGCGCTCAGCCGCAAAGGGAGGAAAGCCTCAGGCAACACAACTTTTGACGCCCGGCAAGGGCCCCCTATTCGAGTCGAACGCTCCACGTCACGTCAGCCGCCGCCTGCCCTTGGCTTCGCCCGGCGCAACCTTCCCTCACGGCTGCAGCTCGCCGGTCGCGGAGCATACGGAAAGCCCGTTGCTTCTCGCCTGCGCTGTCCCGTCAAGCCTGATCATCGCCGCGTTGACCATGGGCCGGGTCGCATCCGGCGTGAGACCAAACGCTCCCATGCCGCCCGATCCGAAGAGCGCCATATTCGGCTAGACGCACGCGCTTTTCACCTTTTAATTGGTGGTCGTATACAACCCTACGCTCACCCTTCGAGCCGCCTGGAGACGTGGTCATAACCCGTCTTGCGGCGAACTTTGAAGCGGGGCGTAGGCCGGCTACCGTGGGCAACTATCAACGCGCTATGGTAGCTCTCAGTGACGCGCCTGCCACACCCCCAACAGAGGCGCCGAAGATTGCGCCGACGCACGAGCTGGCGGCGAGCTCCAGTGGCAGCGAAGCGCAGCGAAGCAGACCTCCAGGAAGGCGAAGCAGCAGAAAGAGACCAGCTACACCTACGCCGAAGACGACGGGACCGGACCGAGTCCGTATTTGGGTTACAAACGCCGCTAAAAACACCGGCAACGATGAGTAAAGCCCGCTCACCGCGAAGTAGAGTGCTTCATCCCGAGGATTGTCAAACGCGGTGTTGACCCATGCGCTCGTTCTACAATACTCCAGCAAATGATTCATCGAACACGAAGCGCACAGACCCAAGAAAAGACCCATCGCGATGAGGCCCCCAAGCGCCGCCCACGATGCAGTGATTCCAAGGGGCAGCTTTTTATACCGCACGACTACCAGCGCTACCCCTACGTAGAGCGCGTTCCACAGCGCGCCGACGCTCAGTAGCGTTGGCGGTGCAAAAGCCGAGAGGCGGGCGTCTCGTTGTACAATCCAGGCCGACGCGACCGAAAACAGCACGCCAACCAGAATGGAGAACAAGGCGGAGCGCCGGGCCTGCACCCGCTTTCTGTTGCCGGCCACGACCTCCAGGTCGGTGAGAATTTGCGCGCGCAGCGTCTGCGCCGCAGACGCCGGCACTTCCTGCTGGCGGAGCGTTCCCAGTCTTTGCCAAACCAATTGCATTTCGATCCACTTCAACTGGCATCGCACGCACGATCGTAGATGTTCGTCGAGCTCTGCGCTCAAAGAGGTCTCGCCAACGCTTAGAATATCCATCAGCTCGATCTGAATACGCGCACAGTTATCCACGGGCCACCTGGTATCGCGCCTCGGAGATTCAACCAGCGATGAAAGTATCGCAACACGAGATCTTCGGACTCTTTAACGAGCGAAGATGCGCATACGTTTAAGACGTTACACTGGCCTGCTCATTCGCCATGCAGCGCAAGCTTGACGCGCAACCGCGTGAGCGCGCCGTCGTTCGTTGCGCACGGTGAGTAATAAAAACGCTGGCCGCATAGCGTCGGAACAGTTCTTCGAAAGCGCAGCTGTCGCCGTCGACGTACAGGACCATGAGTGCACCATCCGAACGATGCTCGTACGTCTTCATCGTAACCAAACGAGGCTGGGCGGCAAAAGTTACCGGACCGCGAAATTCGCGACCCAGATGAAAGCCCACTCACTCTGGCGATGTTGAGCGCGCGACGTTACCGTTGGCAGGTTACGAAGATCACGCCTTCCCTCGCTTAAACGAACCATCGCTGTGCCGGTACACGCGTCCGTAGCCTCGCCTTCGGCTGTTGGGTCAGACTATGCCTTGCGCTTGCGGGGCTCGGCAGACCATAAGGACTACTAGTTCGCCGCCGCCTCTCGCGCACGCATCGACGAATAGCGATTCCCGCGAGGTCCCGAGCGGCGCCGGGAGCTAAATGCTTCCAGCCGCACGGTTAAGCGGAGCGCCTCGACGACCGGTGCTATTAAATCCGTCCCAAATCGCGCGCATGGCCTCCATTGCAAAAATGCTAAGTACCTAGACTAACCTGCATTTTTCTGGCGCGAGCACCGGCACGGCATGCCGTCTAGCGCAAACTACGCCGCGGCGACGAGGCTCTCGCACGCTTGGCGGCTACTTCCCTTGAAAGGACGCGGCTTACGGGCCTCGTCGTTCCACCCAAGACAACGGCCTCCTGAGCGCGGACTTTTCTGCTTCACCACGGCTGCGGCAATAACCTCAGAAAGTCAGGGCAACGATGTAACTTTCAAGCCGCTTTGCCGTTATAAAGGGCCGGAATTCAAATTTCCTGCGTCCGGGACGGCTTCGCGGCGAGCGGGTGCGTGGGTGGTAGGGTACGCGTAGTCGTAGCCACGCGAGTCAGCTTACCTGGTCGCCGGATGCCGAAAACTAAAAGGAGGTATGCACATGAAAGTGCATAGGTTTTTGGCGATCTTAGCGCTGGCGGGTGGGTTAGGACTGACCTTCATAGGCGCCGCCAACGCACAGGTCGGCGTGGGTTCAATATACAGCTACAGGGGCGTAGGCTTTACGCCTTCTGCACCGGTTCCGCAAAGCACCGGTCTTGGGACATACTACAACTTTTTCAACAACGAGGACGCCGACCTCTACGGACTGCCGGCGAATCTGCTCTTCGGCGCGTGGTTCAGCACCTATATTAGCGACGGCGCCTTCATGGGCCCCAACGGTAGCAAGGTGGCCGGCGCACCAAACGGCGGCAACGTGTGGGCAAACGTCGCGTATATCAACTGGATCTATCCACTCCAGTTCGATACCCCAAGCTTCCGGGTGGCATTCAACGCCTTTATGCCTATAATCGCGGCCAGCACCGAAGTTGCGGGACCGACGGAGTTTTGGTTCACCCCGCTTGAAATGTTCTACTCGTACCACCAATTCCGCTTCCTGCGTGATTCCACGTTTTTCGGCCCTTACCTCTCGCTGCCGGTCGGCGGAGGGTTCGGTTTTACTCCGGCTAACGGCCAGGTCAACCAGTACAACTTCGCGTGGTTAATGGAAGGTTGGTACCAATTCCAACACATGGATGAACTGGCGCTGGGCAACATGGGCCTCGGTTGGCTCAACACCTTGGAGTTCCAGCCATGGTTCTCTTATAACCACCAGCTCAATACCACGCCGAATTTGCCGGCGAGTGCCGTATTCAGCACTGCCGGTGCAGCTCAGTTGGGGATTCCGGGAACGCAGCTCGGGGGCTACATGCCCGGGGATAACATCGACGCGGGCGGTATCTTCAGCTATGGCCTGAAGCAGCTAAACCCCGCACTCAAGAACTGGCGTATCGGCATGGTGTTCGACAGCGACTTCAGCGTGTTCCAGAACACCTGGGCCGGTGCTCCGATTAAAAACACCGCGGTCGAGATGGTGGACGTAGGGCCCAGCATCCAGTACGCCAAGGGCGACTTCGTGTTGTGGTTCTACTACACCACTAACGTGCACACCCAAAACTACTACGGCTTGCAGCAGTTCTTCCTCCAGCTCTACTACTTCTTCAACCTGTGAGCCTCGCGCTGGCCGCTGCAGCAGAAAACGGGCTTCGTGCGGAAGCTTTTGAGAGGCTGAGCCACCGGAGGTAAGCATCGCGATTCCGCTCGCGGCGCCCGCACGAGCGACCCCGCGGTTAAACGGTTTTCCGCCGGCCCACCCGCTTCTAAGGGACCTCCTCCCGAACGGAAGTGGAAGGTAAGCGGGGTCGCTCGTGCGGGCGCCGCCTTACTTTTGGCCTTGCCACGCGAGCAAACGTGAGCAACAAAACTCGGCGTGATTTTATGTTAGTGATCCCGAGGTGCCCTGCCGCCCACATGGGCACCCGGCGTAACGCCGTTATCTATTTCAAAATCTCTTCTATCCCGAATTTCCGATATAGGCCCAGCCGGTCAAGGCCGTATAAAGCACAAACTTTGACCGTCACGCAAACGGTAGGACACTTCTTATCGCGCGGACTCGGGCTCGCCGACGAACTGAGGAGACGTGCGACATTGCGTGGGCCTACGCCAGGCGGTCCATCTCCGGCTGGCAGTCAGAGAGCGCATCTCCTCTAGCGATAACAGTATCCGCGACTTGAGATCTCGGACTCTTTAGCCGGCGACGTCGCGCATACTTTTGAGATGCTGCACCACCATGCTCATTCGGCGTGCAGCGCAAGCTTGACGCGCAGCTGCGTGAGCGCGCGGAACAATCTCACCTTTACCGCTCCTTGCGAAATCCCCAGCACGCCGGCTATCTCCGCGTTGCTCAACCCATGGTAGCGGCTCAAAAGCACCACCTCGCGCATCCCTTCCGGCAACGCAGCGATCGCCTGCTCTAAAACTCGGCCCGTCTCGGCGGCGACCGCCATCGCCTCCGGGGAAGGCGCAGTGACCGCGTCGCTCGCGTGATCCGTCTCAGCCTCCTCAGCTTTGCTAGTCGTGCGATGCTTGTGCTCGGCTCCGCTTCGTTCATCCCGCAGAAGATTCGTGGCGATAGTAAATAGAAACGTCTTAAAGAATCCGGCGCGATAGCTCTTGCGGCTGCGATGCAGGTGCAGGAAGGTCGCCTGAAAAAGGTCTTCCGCAAGCGCGCGATCGTTCGTTGCGCGCAGTAAGTAGCTAAAAACGCTGGCCGCGTGGCGTCTGAACAGTTCCTCGAAGGCTAGGCTGTCACCGTCGGCGTACAGGACCATGAGTGCATCATCCGAACTCTCCTGGTACGTCTTCATCGTAACCAAACGAGGCTGCGCGGCAAAAGTTACCGGACCGCGAAATTCATGACCCGGGTAACCGCCCACTCACTTTGCCGTCGTCGAGCGCGGGACCTTACCATCGGCAGATTACGAAGATGAACCCTTCCAAGTTAAACGAATCGCTGATGCCTCAGTGTGGAACAATCTTCTGCACCTCATTACCAATCCCCCATCTTGCTGATCTCTTCACGGTTCGCTCGGAAACCAGACGGTCGAACTCCAATCTCGTGCTTAGAGAATGAGCGACGGAAAGTGCGTCTCGAACTGCGAAAGCTTTCGACGCGATCCGCTTTGCGACCTCATGATCCGTTCCATTGATGAGCTATAAAGCCGCGAATAGTTCGGGGCGGGGCGCGCTGCCTTAGCCGAATCGGGCAGCGCACCCCGCCCCATTTGCACCTCAGTTAGTGCGAGATGTAGCCCTCGAGTGGCTTACTACATCCGTCTGGCTGGAGCGCTCCGAGCTCCAGTCTCCTCCCCATTTGGGGCCGTAGGCGTCGATGTCACCTTGATGAAGGGGAGCAAAGTTCCGACCTTGAGTGAGATCGATGCCCCACTTGCCGTGGTAATTGTAATCAGCGTCTGGAGCGGAAATGGGCGGCGCAGCCTCCCCGGAGTTGTGGAGCGAGAGGGAGCCTTCGCATGAGCCCCAACAACCAGCGTAAGAGGGACCAACCGCCGCTGCGAAAAGAGCGCTCGCGGCGAGAGTCACAATCTTTCGTTTAACCGACTTGCGATCCATAAAGTTCTCATGCCTCCGTCAGCGAAATCCTCGGCTTCGAACCGCTCACACCGTCAGCCTGAGGGCCGAAAGCGCAACAGCTCGGAAGACCGCGGTTCGCGATCCAACCGATGGCTTGACCTGATGTCTTGGCTTTGAACGCCACGGCAAAGCCCCGGCGGGCTTCGCCCAAACGGCGCGGATGAAGACGACCGCGGCGCACGTCCGAAGCGCACGCCGCCCACGGCCTCCACGGACCCTTCGACCAGCGCTGAGGCGTAGACCAAACGGTCCTTAGCCTTCCGCAAAGGCTAGCGCTGGCGACGGGGCCTCAGATTAGAACGGTCCTAAGACGCACCTCGCTTTTCCTAGCACGATAGGCGAGGGTACCGGTGAGAGGGGTTGAAGGCCGCGCAACGCCGTTTAGGCGTGGCGCACAATGACGCCGTCAGAATCACACGTATGGGAACGCGGGAGTTCCCGACAGCGCACGCGCTCGGTTAGCGCTAGATTGCGATCGGCGTCAGACGACCGTTTAAAGGAGGCGCGCTGATCCCCCTCCTCGAACCGCACGCACCGGTCCGAACGCCGTCGAGATTCGACCTGCGCCGCGACGCGATGAGGCAACGTGTTGGGGACCTCGGAGATAGCGCGACGCACCGGACCGTAGTGGATAAAGCCGTCAACCGCCATCGAGCGGAAGGCCCGGCCGGGACGCGGCACCACTTGAGTGAGTAGTAGCAGGATGACTAGGACGAAAACGCCGCGCGAACAACGCCGCCTATTAACGACTATCCCCATACAGCGAAAGGACAGCATAGACGCTATCCCGGACCAATTAGTTTAGGATTACCCAAAGAACATTGCAAGCTGTATTTACCTTGGCAAAATGCGGTATCGGCGCAAGCGCCAAGGCTTCCCAAGGCAAGGCTTTATGGCCGCTCGGGCAAAAGTTGCGAGCGCTCTCGCGGGTTTGACCGGGGAGCTTTGATGCTCCGCGCTCGACCTTGCAACTCCGCTTAGGCACTCGGGACTCGGCGCCCGCCGTCGCCACCGAGCAGGGGTACCCGCGCAAATCTTACCGGCTCAATGGCGTCACGTTATCGGCGCGCTCGCGTCCGCGTCGCGACTCGCTAGCGGCCGCGCAGACGGTCGAGGATGATTGCGGATGCTGCGCGCACCGACAGATGGTTGTAGTCGGTGGGACCACGCAGCGCCGACAGCACAACGTCGGCGCGTTGAGCGAGCGCCGGCGCAAGACCGAAGCCGGTGCCGAATAAAAGCATCACGGGTGCGCCCTCGCCCTCTATCCGCTGGCGCAGGACGTCGTACGCGAGTCCTTCGTTGGTACGGGCGGACGTCAGAACGAGCAGCGGTCGCGCCCCGGCGCGAAGCGTTGCATCATCAATGGCTTCGTCCAAATCCGCCACTACCTCGATTAGTCTCAGCGCGCGCTGGCGCCTTGCATCGAGCACGCGTCCTTGACCGGTGATCCAGTGGTCGATAACCGTGCTCGCAAACGCGCGTTGTTCGGGCACCGGATGCACGACGTACGCCGTGCGAACACCATAAGTGAGTGCCGAGCGCGCCAGGTCGTGAATATCGAGGCTGGTGATCGCGCTTGCAATCACTCTCTCGCGGCGATCGAGCACCGGATGATGAAGTAATGCGACAAAAAGTTCAGCCATCTGGGGAGCCATCCGCAGGCCGGCTCTCTCGCCCACCAACGGGCAGCATTTGGTAAGATTAATCTTCGCAGCTTTACAAATGCGCGGCGCTCCAAAGAGTTTACCCGCCCCGAGTCCTCAATACGAGCAGGCCACCTCCAGCCGCTCATTCACGACGCAGCGCCCAAAGCGAACGACGAATGGAACTTTCCAGACACAACGACCGCTTGGGTTTTGCCGCATTACCTCGCAAGTAATCGCCGGTGGCGCGACACCCTGCTATGACTGTAGCTACGCAGGATGGTCGTGACGGAACGGCAGTCGAAGCCGCGGCGTGGGACCGCTCCTGCGCCGCTGGCGAGAAGCGCGCCATCTGAGTCAGCTCGACCTCGTGCTGGAGGCGGCGGTGTCCGCGCGCCATATCAGTTTTCTCGAAACTGGACGGGCGCAGCCGAGCAGAGAGATGCCTTTGACGCCGGCCAACGTGCTCGACGTGCCTTTCCGCGAACGAAACTTCCTGTTGCTCGCGGCAAGCTACGTGCTGTTTTACGACGATACCGGTCTTGATCACCCGCGGATGGCCCACATGCGAAGCGTGGTCGACGCGACTCTAAAGGCGAACGACCCGCGCAGCGCAATAGCGCACGACCGTCACTGGAACATCGTGATGGCGAACGAGGCCTTCGCTCGGTTCCTCACGGTCACCCTCGGTAAGAAACCGCCAGGGCTGGAGCCGCTGCAGGTCGCGGCGCATCCGCGCCTCAACTTGCTGCGTCGAATCTTCGACCTCAACGGTCTGCGCCGAAAGATCGTAAACTGGGAGCCGATCGCAAAATGGCTGCTCAACGAGGCCTACCGCCGTCTGGCATGGGCGCGAGAGGAAACGCTGAGGACGCTTATCGCCGAAATACTTAGCTACGTCGATGTCCCCTCGCGATGGCGCAAGCCCGACCTGGAGGCGCCGCATCAATTGATCGTACCAATAGGGTTAAACCTGAACGGCGTGGTCGCTCGGATGTTCAGCACTGTCACCGCCGTCGCCAGCCCGCACGACGTCACGCCTCAGGAACTCCACGTGGAGATTTTCTACGCGGCCAACGCCGAGAGCGAAAAGGCGTTGCACGCGTGCGAGAAACGAACGAGCGCCAGGCCCAAACAACTCCTCGAATGAGACGCAGGCGGGCGCCGTGAGAACCCGTCTTTGAAGGCGAATCTTCGGACGTGATCGCTCGCGCGCGGGGATCATCAACCTAGCGCGCAACGAACCTGGCGCGCAACGCGCCGGCCACTAATCGCTAGGCATCAGCGCCCTTCTGATGAGCCCGCAGCAACAGGGCTACTCCGATTCCCCACGCGCCGTTTATCAAGAGCCCGGTTACCATCCGCGCCGCATGCCATCCAGCGGCTACCGGCAGGCCCTTCAAGGGAAAGACGACAAACCACGCCACCAGCGTTGGTCCAAGCGCACCGAACAGCAGCGCAAGAACCCAATACAAGCCGCCGACCGGAAACCATGGCTCGGCGGCCACAAAGGCGACGCCCCAAATTCCTCCCCAGAAGGCGAGCGACCACACCTGAGGCACACCCAGAGGCCATGTCGGCTGCATCGGAAACGGCTTGAAAGCGGCTATTCCCAGGGCGTCAAGCAGCGTGAGCATTCCCTGGTGGAAAACCATCACCGCCAAGAATCCCGCCGCGAAACCCGCCAGGTATCGCGCAAGGCCCACCCCTGAACTCCGTTGAGAAGAAGAATGGCTCGTCGACATAATCTTCCCCTACCCAACGTGGAATATTGTGATCATATAGAACTCCGCCTCTGTTAGGTATGAAAGACGTTGCCCTATTAACTGGCTCGCCCGAGCGCCGCCCAGCGCATCAACGGCGCCGCGCCTCGGCTAAGCCTTGTCTTTTCCGACGAGGTCTGGGCGGCGCTGAGCGGTGCGCTTGCGCGCTTGTTCGTCGCGCCAGGCGCGTATCTTCTGATGGTCACCGCCGAGAAGCACATCGGGCACGCGCTGCCCGCGAAATTCGCGCGGCTTTGTGTACTGCGGGTACTCGAGCGTCGGCCCGCTCAGGGACTCCTCTTTGAGCGACTCAGGATTTCCCACCGCGCCGGGCACCAGGCGGGTGACGGCCTCGATAATCACCAAGGCGGCCAACTCACCGCCGGCCAGCACGTAGTCGCCAATAGAAAGCTCCTGGTCGGCCATGGTCCGGACCCGCTCGTCGATACCCTCGTAGCGGCCGGCGAGCAGGAGGAGGCCAGGTTTATGCTGGGCCAGGCGTTCCACCTTGGCTTGATTCAGCACCTCGCCCTGGGGCGTCAAAATGATGCGCCAGAGACCGGGCCGACGCTCCAAGGCGGCGTCAAAGGCTGCCGCGATCGGCTCCGGCCGCATCACCATGCCGTGCCCCCCGCCGTAGGGCGTGTCGTCCACCTGCCGATACCGGCCAAGACCGTAGTTGCGCAGCGAGTGAAGCACGACGCTGATTAAGCCTGCCTTGATCGCGCGCCCTATCAAACCGCAGCTAAGCGGCGAGTCGAACAAATCAGGGAACAGCGTTACGACATGAAACTCCATGGAACAAGAACGAACCGGGTCCGGGGTGCCGCTTAACTGGCCTTAGTCGAGCAGACCGGGGATAGGCTCGATTGTAACGACGCGATGTTCCATGTCCATAGATTTGATGATCTCGTCGACCACCGGCAGCAAGAATTCTCTGCCCTCGCCTTGGACCACCCAAACATCGTGCGCGCCGGTGAAAAATGACTCTTTGATTCGGCCGATGGCGTGGCCGTTGACAGCGCGTACCTCGCAGCCAAGCGCCTCGAAGTAATAGAACTCATTCGGGGCAGTGGGAGGAAGGTCGCTGACTGCAGCCAGCACTGGTGCCCCTCGCATCGCGGCGGCCGCGTCGCAGTCGTTCAGCTCGCACAATCGAACCTTGAAGTGCCCGCGGCCGAGCCTCGCCGCATGTACTACACGGTACTCCCGCGTTTGATTGTCCCGCGCTAAGAAGAGACGATGCAAAGTCTCCAGCGCAGAGGCATCGGGGTTATCGCACCTGATTTTAAGGTCTCCGCGCAGGCCATGAGGCGCCTGCACCGTGCCGAGTCGCACCAGCCTTGGCGGGCCGTCAATGCGCTTGCGCTGCGGTGCGCGGAGCCGGGAGGTCACCAAGGAAGCGATTATTTCTCCTCGATGATCTCCAATACAACCTTGCGATTGGTACGCGAGGCGACCGCGTTGAGGATCGTCCGGATCGACTTGGCGGTGCGCCCTTGCTTGCCAATCACGCGTCCAAGGTCCTCTTTGGCCACGCGCAACTCGAGGACCGAAGCGGTGTCACCTTGTGTCTCGGTTACCTGCACCGCGTCAGGGTTGTTAACCAGTTGCTTGGCCAGGAACACCACTAGTTCCTTCATCTTCGGCTCCAGTTAGGGTGGATTTAGGCTTCGGCGCGGGCATCAGCTGTGCCTTTGCGATCAGATCGACCACGGTCTCGCTCGGCTTGGCGCCCGAGCGCAGCCAGCGCTCTAGCAACTCATTTTTGATGGCTATCGCGGGTGGATCGGGATTTGGGTCATAAGTACCAACCAGGTCAACGAACCGCCCATCCCGCGGGGCGCGTGAATCCGCAACTACGATTCTATAAAAGGGCCGCTTGCGCGCTCCATGACGGCGCAAACGGATTACCAGAGACATTTATACTTTCTCCTTCATTAGCTTCGGTTAACCACCGAGGCCGAGGCTTCGGGCCAATCCCTTGCCTCCGCCCATCTTGGTGATTTTCTTCATCACCTTGCGAGTCTGCTCAAACTGCTTTATAAACCGGTTGACTTCTTGCACCGACACGCCGCTACCCGCAGCTATTCGGCTGCGGCGCGAAGCATTGAGCAGCGCATGGTTGCGCCGTTCCTGCGGCGTCATCGAGTCGATCATGGCGCGTATCCGCACCAAGTCGCGCTGGGCGGCGGACGAGTCGGCTTGCGCGGCGATTTTCTTGAAGCCCGGGATCATTCCGAGAAGTTCGCCAAGCGAACCCATTTTCTCGATCGTCTTCATCTGCGCGGCGAAATCTTCCAGGGTGAACTCGTTCTTGCGTAGTTTGCGCTCCAGCTGCTTGGCCTGGGCCTCGTCGTAGTTGCGTTGAGTTCGCTCGACCAGCGTCAGGATATCGCCCATCCCGAGGATGCGCGTGGCGAGGCGATCGGGATGGAAGATCTCGAACGCCTCCAGCTTTTCGCCGGTCGCGGCAAACAGAATCGGCGCGCCGGTGATCAGGCGAATCGACAGAGCGGCGCCACCACGGGCGTCGCTGTCCAGCTTGGTCAGAATGAGTCCCGAGAGAGTGAGCCGTTCATGAAAGCCGCGCGCCACGTTGGCCGCTTCCTGGCCGGTCATCGCGTCGGCGACCAGAATGATATGGTGCGGCTGGACCAGCGCCTTAAGCCGCACCAACTCGTCCATCAGCTCTTCGTCGATCTGGAGCCGGCCGGCGGTATCAAAAATCACCGCATCGTTTCCGCGAACCTGGGCTTGCACCAACGCGCGCGAAGCGATCTCCAGTGGCGCTTCCTGCTCCGACGCCTCAAGTACCGCAACGCCTATCTGGGCGCCGAGCACGCGCAACTGTTCGATCGCCGCAGGTCGATAGACGTCCAAGGGCGCCAACATCGGATGGCGCCCCGCTTCAGCCTTGAGCCATCTCGCCAACTTCGCCGCCGAAGTGGTCTTACCGCAGCCCTGCAGTCCGACCAGCATGATTTTTACCGGCGGCTTGAACTTGAGCTCCAGAGGCTGCGCCTGCCCGCCCATCGCGCGGCGCAACTCCTCGTAAACGAACTTTATGAAGTGCTGCTCGCGGGTCAGCGATTGCAGCACCTTCTGCCCGAGTGCCTCCCTGCGGACGTGCTCGATAAATTCGCGCACGACCTTCAGGTTAACGTCGGCGTCTAGGAGGGCGAGCCTTATCTCGCGAAGCGCGTCCTCGATGTTGCGCTCCGTGATACGGCCTTGGCCGGAAAGATTTTTGAAAAGCGCTTCGAAGCGCTGGGTCAGATTCTCAAACATCCGCGCTGCCCAAAAAATGACCTAGGTCGCTAGCTAAGACGCCGACCTCGTAAACCGGAAGCACCAAAACAAACCCAAAAGGAAAATAACCCAATACTAGCAAAGCGCCGCTCTCATGCTAGAGGCGTGTTTGTCCAAACGGCACGCTTCATGCCCTGCCACGAATCGCCCAAGTTGAGCTCGCCGCCAGGGCTTTCTGCCCGTCGGCCGACGAAACCAATGCCTCGAGGAAGGCAAGCCCCCGCGAACGATGAACCACGCGGGCCGAACCCTCGATCGGGCCGGGCGCCAAGGCGCGCATGAAGGCGAGCTTGACCTCGATAGTCACCGCCCACTCGCCTTCGTCCAGCACGGAGGCGATAGCGGTCGCGAACAACTCGTCTGCAAATACCCCCAAATACCCTCCCTGGATCGTCCCAAAATGGTTAAGTACGCTGGACGGCTGCTCGTCCCAAGTCCATCTCGACGCGCCGACCTCGAAGCTCGCCGGACGCATTCCAAGCTTAAGGTTTTCCGAACGATAACGCCCAATCTCCCCTTCGCGGACCACCCGGTTAAGCTCGCTCAGCGCCGAAAAATGCTTTTTCTCCGAAGCCCGGCTCATTGGCGGTCAGGCTGATTAACATAGCGGAATGCCCGGTGAAGCGTAAGCTCCAAAAAACCGGGGCTTCCGTCTCGGGCAAAAGACGGAACCAATTGATGACGGTTGGCCGGATAATGCCTTACCCGGGTATCGAGCGGTTCGACGCCCTGAGACCAATCTCGGGGCCGGACAACGCGACGTACGGCGCCGCAGATCGACGAGGAATCCTTCGAGAAGAACTACCTGCCTTTAACACACCGAATCGTGGCGACACGTCCGGGCATCACCGGTAAATGCGCCAATGCAGACTCGCACGAGGCAACCGCTTATCCGATTCTCCGCCAGAGATCGATCAGCCATGCGCTCGATCAAGCGACCGATATTGGATTGCTTCGCTGACGTGATGGGCTTCGATTTGGGATGCACTGTCCAGGTCGGCAATGGTGCGTGCCACTTTCAAAATTCTAGCATAGGCCCGCGCGCTAAGGCCAAGTCGATTGATGGCCAACTCCAGCAACCGCTCGCCGGCGCGATCAACTTGGCAAAACTCGCGAACCTCTCGCGCACGCATCTGGGCATTGCAGAAAAGTCCTCGTTCGGCGAAGCGCTGCACCTGCACGCGACGCGCCGCGTCGACCCGTTCGCGGATGGCGGCTGAACTTTCGCCTTCTCTGCGATCCGTTAGCTCCTTGTATCTTACCGCCGGAACCTCGATGTGGATATCGATCCGGTCCAGCAGCGGCCCGGAGATACGCGAGCGGTAGCGCTGAATCATGATCGGCGTGCAAGTGCATTCATGCTGCCGGTCAGTGTAGAAGCCGCACGGACACGGGTTCATCGCGGCAACCAGCATCACGTTGGCGGGAAACGTCACGGTCCCCATGACGCGCGCGATGGTGATTCGGCTCTCTTCAAGCGGCTGGCGCAGCACCTCCAAAACATTTTTTCGGAACTCGGGCAGTTCGTCGAGAAACAGCACGCCGTGGTGAGCCAAGCTGACTTCGCCGGGCCGCGGCAGCGGACCGCCGCCGACCAGGCCGGCGTCCGATATAGTGTGATGGGGCGCGCGGAACGGACGCGTCGCAATCAGCGCTCGACCATCCATCAGGCCCGCCACGCTATGCACCTTGGTGGTTTCGATAGACTCCTCGAAGGTCATCGCCGGCAGGATCGTGGGAATTCTCTTAGCGAGCATCGTTTTCCCCGCCCCAGGCGGACCGATCATGAGCACGTTATGGCCGCCGGCGGCGGCGACTTCGATCGCCCGCTTAGCCTGCTCCTGTCCCCGGACCTCGTTAAAGTCTAAGTCATACAGCGCGGCGCTCTCGAAGAGTTGCGTGAGCTTAACCTGAGTTGGCTGAAGCTCTCTAAGGCCGTCAAAGAACTCCACGGCCTCGCTCAGGTTATTAACCGCCAGAACCGATGTCGGCTCGCCGACAACCGCCGCTTCCTGCGCGTTTTCCTGGGGAAGCACCACGCCGGAATATCCGCCGGCGCGCGCCAGCAGCGCGGTGGGCAAGGCGCCACGGATACTTTTGACCCGTCCGTCGAGGGCAAGCTCGCCGACAACCAGATATTGCCTGAGCCGGTCGGCCTTGATGACGCCTGAAGCGGCCAGGATCCCCAGGGCGATAGGCAGGTCGAATCCCGAGCCTTCCTTGCGTGTATCCGCGGGCGCGAGATTGATCGTAATCTTGCGATTGGGAAACTCAAAGCCGGAGTTCTTGATCGCCGACTTAACTCGTTCCTGAGCCTCTCGCACCGCACCTTCCGCGAGGCCGACGGTCTTAAGCCCGGGCAAGCCACTGCTCAGGTCTATTTCGACCTCCACCGGGTAGGCATCAACTCCGAACAATGCGGTTGATAAAGTGCTGGCGAGCACAGAAAATCGCCGCTCCCCACTCAAGAAAGACAACGCGATAGTACAACGGAAGCGGCCATTCGAGCAGGCTGCTTAATCCGAAAGTACCAGGCGAGCGTTAGACCTCTTTGGTGGCAGCTGCCAACCCTCGACCGGCGCGCCTGAGACGCGGCACGCCTAAGATGTCGCTGCCAGTTATTGCCATATCGCGCCGGCAGCCGCTAAGGCGTCGCGCTCACCGCGCGTAAGCCCGAGCACTTCCCCCAGCACGTAATCGTTATCGTCACCGACGTCCGGCGTGCATCGCGCCTTTGGTAAAGGCGCGTCGGAAAGCCTGAACGGCACGCCTGTCACCCGCAGCGCCGAACCGTCGGGCAGCGTGACGGGCATCCAAAAGCCGCGCGCCTCTAGCTGCGGATTGCGCGCGCATAAATCAGCCCCGTTCGCGACCAAGCCGGCGGCCACGCCGTGGCGCTGCAGAAGCTCCATAGCCTTCACGGCGTCATGCGCGCGCGTCCATCGTTCCACATGCGCGTCGAGTTCCGTACGGTTGCGCATGCGCAAGAACAAGCTCGCGAACTTTGGCTCGACGGCCCACGCCGGCGAGCCTATCGCGTTTACGAACGCTCGCCATTCGGAGTGTGTGCGCACCGAAAGCGCTAGCCACCGGTCGTCATCTTCCGCCAGCGAGCGACAGCGGTAAACCCCGTGCGGCGCCGCGGGCCCCTCGGGCATGCTCGTCGCTTGAGGACTTTGGCTGCGCTCATTAACCGAGCTATCCAACAACGCAGGCCCGATTACGGCGGCCAAGCTTTCAAACTGGGAGAGATCGATGAACTGACCGCGGCCGGTCTTCTTGCGATGCCATAGCGCGAAGAGCGCCGCCAGCGCGCCGCTGTAGCCGCCCGCCATGTCAGCATACGAATAGCCGTAACCGGCCGGCTCCCCGCGCCGGCTCGCCATCATTAATGTAAATCCTGCAAGCGCTTGCAGCGTCGGACCATAGCTGACGTAGTTGGCACGAGGGCCGCTATGCCCGAAGCCGGACATGCTGATGCATATAATGTCCGACTTGACCCTCGTAAGGCTTTCATAATCCATTCCCCACTGCTTCATCACACGAGCGGAGAAATTGTCGATCACGATATCGCTCTTGGCGACCAGCCGGCGCGCCAGTTCCACCCCTTGGGCCGTCGCCATATTGATCGCCACTGAGCGCTTGGAGCGATTGATATCACCCTGCAGCCCGGTTCGACGCGGCCCGAGCGCGTCGGCGCCTTCGATCTTACGCTCGATCTTGATCACCTCCGCGCCTTGGTCGGCGAGGATTCGCGTGGCGACCGGGCCCGCCACCACCCAGGTAAAGTCGGCCACGCGCACACCCTCCAGTGGAGCACGCCGTTGCATCAGATCACTCCTTGAACGGAGAGCGCGGCTAACTCGTCGGGCGAGAGCCCAAGCTCGTCACGCAAGATTTCACCCGTATGCTCGCCCAGCAGCGGAGGCCGACGATAAACTTTGCCCGCGGTTGCCGAGAACATGTAGGGTGCGCCCGGATAGCGCAACTTACGCCCAAGTTCCGGATGCTCGACCTCGAAAAAGAATCGGCGCGAGAGAAGCTGCTCGTCATCAAGCAACTCTTCGGGAGCTTGCACGCTGGCGTAGGGTATGCGCAGCGCTTGCGCTCGCGCAAGCAGCTCGTCTCTGAAATACGGTCGCACCCATTGGTCCAGAATGTCGAACAGGCGCTCAGCGCGTTCCTTGCGGTAGGTGACTTCTTCCCATTGCGGACCGGTCAGTTCCTGCGCCGCGCCGTCCCCCGCGACCCATTCGACCAACGAGGTCCAGTCGCCCAGCGTGCAATGCATCACGTAGCCGTCGCGGCATCGCCCGACCCTGAAATAGCGCGTCCAATGCAGACTTCCGCGCCGCTGCTGCACGACTCCGTCGCTCATGTAGCTGGGGGCGACATGCTCCACTGCGCTCGCCGTAGCCTCTAGAATGCTCACGTCCACCCATTGGCCAACTCCGTCGCGCTCGCGCGCCAGCAACGCACACATCGTTGCGATCGCGCCGTAGTAGGCGCCGCTGTGATAGGCCTGGAGCCCCAAAGGACGCACCGGCGCCTCCTCGGGAAAGCCGTTGACGTAGATCATCCCGCCAAGCGCGGTCAAAACCAGGTCGTCGGCCTTGTAGTCACGCCATGGCCCGCTTTGCCCAAAAGGAGAGATCGAGCACAGCACAAGGCTGGGATTGAGCCGATGCAGGTCTGCCCAGCCCAGGCCCACCCGTTCCATATAGCCTGGGGCGAAGCTTTCGATCACCACGTCGGCCGAGCCGGCCAGCGAGCGCAAAAGCTCGATACCGCGCTCGTGGCTCAAGTCGAGCGTAAGGGAGCGCTTGTTAAGGTTGTAATTCCAGAAAAAGAGGCTGCGGTCGCGATGCGGGCGGTCGTCAAGAAACGGACCGATACGACGCGAGTCGGCGCCATCCGGCGGCTCGACCAATATAACGTCGGCGCCCATGTCGGCGAAAAGCTTGCCGCATAGCGCCGCACGCCGGTCCGTGAGATCTAAAACCCGTAGCCCAGCAAGCGCGCTCATGGTCACGCTGAAGATTCAATCTCGCCTGGACCGATCAAGCGCGGGAGGCTCCGGCGCGAAAAAAGGGCTAAAGTCGAGCGTGGGCTTAATCTCCTCGAGCTTTTTCCCCTTGGGATCAGTGCGTTCCCCGCCCCGTACGCGGATGGTCTCGAAGGTATCCGGATTGACCCATCGCACCCCCATCGCGCACGGTTTGGCCTGACCCGCTTCGTCCACCGGTTCCAGTGCGCGCCCTTCATGATCGAAGAACGTTACAAGCCGCAGTGCCATGATTTCAATTGTTGCTAACTTGAAAGCAGTTAGTGTCAGCGTCTTTACTATTAATAGCTTTAGGCAACCACCCGTTTCAATCCGCCCGATTCCCGCTGCCCGTTCTGCAGTCCCGCCGCACCGGGGAATGATTCAAGTATTCGCCACGATTCTGTTAAACTGGCCCTCGTTCGTCAGGCCAGTTTAAGCGCTTCGAGCGCAAACGTGGAATTTGCCAAAGAGCGCTTGCCGCGCGGCTTGCGAAGCGCGCATACGCCGCGGTTCGTTTTAGCCTTGCCTAGAGAACGGCCTGCCGGACGAACGCTTCGGGCCTAACATTCAGCGTAACCCGGCCCTTAGCTCCGGTACAGGCGGCGTGTTAGAGCTGGTGCGCACGCGTTGCCGATTAACAGGGATGGTTAGTTTCGGCGTGAGATCACCGATTGAAGCCCGATAACTTGATTCGAAGGCGCGTCGCCGACTACGCTCCCACAATCTCATCCATGCCGTAAGTTCGAGTACCGTGTCACAGCTTGACTACAAAGCCACCCTCAATTTGCCGCGGACAACCTTTCCGATGAAGGCGGACCTGCCTCGGCGGGAGCCGCAGATCCTTGCCCGCTGGAACGAAATCAAACTTTACGAGCGCCTGATGGAGCTGCGCAAAGACGCTCCCAGCTTTGTACTCCATGACGGGCCGCCCTATGCCAACGGCCCCGTGCATATGGGGACCGCGCTCAACAAAATCCTCAAGGATTTCATCGTGCGTTCCCGCTCGATGGCTGGCCTGAGAACGCCTTTCGTTCCGGGCTGGGACTGCAACGGTATGCCTATCGAGCATCAGGTGCTGCGCGAAATGGGCGCCAAGGCGCGCTCCACACCCAAGCTTAAGTTGCGGGAGCTTTGCCGGAGCTACGCCGAGAAGTTCATCACGGTGCAACGAACGGAGTTTCGCCGCCTGGGTGTGCTCGGCGATTGGGAGCGTCCGTACCTAACGTTCGATCCGCAGTACGCCGCCGCTGAAATCAGCGTGTTGCGCAAACTTGTGGAAGCCGGGTACGTCTACCGCGGCCTTCGTCCCGTGCATTGGTGCTGGTCGTGCCGCACGGCCTTGGCCGAGGCCGAGGTTGAGTATCGCGACCATGTCTCGCCTTCGATTTACGTCCCGTTTGCCCTAAACCAGCGTGTGTCGGACGCGGCCGCATTAGCGGCCAATCCTGCGGACCGCGCGGTGCTCGCCGACGCGCATGCGCGGGGTCGCTTATTCGCCCTCATCTGGACCACCACGCCGTGGACGATCCCGGCCAACCTTGGAATTTGCCTCAACGAGGGCTTCGACTACGTGGCACTCCAGAGCGACAACGGATGCTACATCGTTGCCGCTCGCCTAGCGCCTGCGGTGCAAAGCGCCTGCTCGCTCAAGGTCATCGCGACGATACCCATAAGCCGCGAGGCGCTTCGCGCCCTCGACGGGCAAGACATCTTTCGTCATCCGCTGATCGCGCGCGACGGTCGCCTGATGTTCGCCGATCACGTCACCTTGGACAGCGGCACCGGCTTGGTGCATACGGCGCCGGGCCACGGGTACGAGGACTTCATCGTCGGCAACCGCTACGGGCTGGAGACCCTCACCCCGGTCGACGAGGCCGGCGTGTTTACCAACGAAGCGCCTGCTTACGTCGGCCGTCAGGTGTTGGAAACCAATGACGCGATAGTCGAGGACCTTCGCGCGGCGGGCGGGTTGCTGCACGCCGAGCAAGTGAGCCATAGCTATCCGCACTGTTGGCGCTGCAAAAACCCGGTCATCTTCCGCGCTACGGAACAGTGGTTCCTGCGCGTCGACCATGACCGGCTGCGCGAACGGGCGCTGGCCGAGATTGACAAGGTCACCTGGATTCCGCGTTGGTCGCGCGACCGCATCGGCAATATGGTCGAGCGGCGCCCAGATTGGTGCCTGTCGCGCCAACGACTGTGGGGGGTGCCGATACCGGCGCTGCGCTGTCTCTCCTGCGGCGACGTCGCGCTTCGACTCGAAGTGCTTCGCCGTTGCGAGGAGATCTTCGCCTCCGACGGCGCGGATGCGTGGTATGTGCGGCCGTTGTCCGATTTCATCGGCGCTGATCTTCACTGTGAGCGATGCGGCGGCCACGGCTTCGACAAGGGCCAGGATATTCTCGACGTATGGTTCGACTCGGGCTGTTCGCAAGAGGCCGTTCTCGCCCAGCGCGCCGAGCTGACCTGGCCGGCGGATTTATACGTTGAGGCGGTCGACCAACATCGCGGGTGGTTTCAGGTTTCGCTCATTCCCGCAGTGGCGCTTCGCGGCGCGGCGCCGTACAAAGCAGTTCTCACGCACGGGCTTACGCTGGATGAACTGGGCCGCAAGATGTCTAAGTCGCTGGGCAATACCGAGAACGCCGCGCAGGTGATCGAACGCGTGGGCGCCGACGTATGCCGTTTGGTTTTCGCCTCGGTTGACTTCACCGCCGACATGAACGTGGGCGAGACGGTTTTCACCGCGACCGCGGAAGCCTACCGCAAAATCCGCAACTCGTGCCGCTACCTGCTGGGCAACCTGTTCGACTTTGATCCGGCAATCCACAGCGTGCCCTTCGCGCGCCAAATCGAATTCGACCGCTTTATCCTCGGACGGCTCGAAGCGTTGAAGACGCGCGTGCGCCAAGCTTACGACGTCTACGATTTTCAGGCGGCTTACAATGCACTGCTCAACTTCGTGGTCGTCGACTTGAGTTCGCTCTATATCGACGTTGTTCGCGACAGGCTTTACTGCTCGATCGCAGACTCGCCGGAGCGGCGGTCAGCGCAGACTTCTCTCTATCTCATTCTGGACACGTTGACGCGGCTGCTCGCTCCGTTTCTGCCTTACACCGCCGACGAGGTTTACGCCCACCTGCCGGGCAAACGCGATCGCGAAAGCGTTCACCTGCTCGAGTTCGCCCCCGCCCAACCGTTATGGGCTGACGCCGACCTGGCGCGCCGCTGGGAGTATCTGTTGGCAATTCGCGGGATCGCGCTGAAAACGTTGGAGGCGATGCGCCAGGCGGGCGTGATCGGCGCCTCTCTCGAAGCGCGTCTGCGGCTGGGCGTGACCGGCGACGGCGCAAGCGATGCGAGAGCCGCGCTCGGCACCGACCCGGGGACATTAAAGGAGCTGTTCATTGTCTCGGACGTAGAGCTGATGAGCGCCGAAGATGCGGCAAAGATGAAAGCCCTGGCGGACGCCGCGCAGAGCGAGACGTTCAACCTCGATGGCGCGCTAGGAAGGGTAAGTTCGCGGCCGCCCCTGGTCGTGCTCGGCGAACGGGCTTCTGGCGACAAATGTCCTCGGTGTTGGACCTACGAGCCGCTTCAGGGCGACCCTCCGCTCTGTCGCCGATGCCGCACGGTAATCCAGGCGTGAGTTTTGAGACTTCGCCGGCGAGCGGCAAACCGGCGGGTTCACCTCACAAAGTCAGCCGCCTCGCGGTTGTATGGTTGCCTCTTCTGGCCGGCACTTTACCGGTTCTGCTGCTCGACCAATTGAGCAAGGTATACGTCAGCCACCATTTCTTTCCCTATCGTGGCTGGCCGCTGATACCTAACTGGTTCGACCTCACCTTCACGACGAATCCTGGGGCGGCTTTCAGTCTTTTCGCCGGCGGGCCGCCATGGGTGCGCACGGCGTTTCTATGCGCGACGGCTGCGGTCGCGGCGATCATCGTGGTGGTCCTGCTCTTGCGGGGCCAGGAGACGCGGCTGACCGCGTGGGGTCTGGCGTTGATTCTGTCCGGCGCCGTGGGAAATCTTATCGACCGACTGCGCCTGGGCGTGGTGGTTGATTTTATCGACGTGCATTACTACTCCCATCACTACCCGGTCTTCAACTTGGCCGACTGCGCGATCACCATCGGTGTCGGCCTGATTCTGCTGAGCGCCCTGCGCCGCTCGCGCCAGTCGAGCTAACCGCGCACGGCTCGAAAGACCGTCACTTGCGGCAGAAAGGCGTGGACCGTCTACCTCGCCAGCGTCGCGCCCCTTTGCCCCCGAGCCCGCAAAGCATTTCTCCGTCTGCATCGTCTTTCGCAAAAGCCAAAGCGTGGTGTAAGACGCCAAACTGACTCAATTAGGTCCAGCGCGTGACTGATTTAGATTGAAGGAATCAAGGCGCCTACGCGTCCGCATCTAGGCAGCCGCTCACAGGTTCGCCCGTCGGTAAGCGAAGATCTTTGCCGGAGTGAACACTCGAAAGCCTACGCAAACCTTTACTCCCCAACCCCTTGGCCTGCCCCGCCCCCGAAAATCAAGTTAGGCATGTAACACGCATTTTTTACATACAAACCACGCTCTAAGACGGCGCGCTACCACTTACGTTTTCTGGAATATATCTAACGGCACGGCTTTCGCTATAAACGTGAACAGTTGGCAGTTGAGCTGGTTTTGAAAGTGGAGAAGCCGTTTCGCTTGAGATCATGTACGTTGGGATCGAAGCTCGTCGGCCTCCCGTTTCGATTCTAGCCCTCGTCGCGAGGGTTTGAGCAGCGTCGATACCGGATACTTAGGGCTCCCAAGGCTGGCTTCGAGTTAATGCGCGAGGCCTGGGCTCTGCTTGAGTAACCCAAGTTCACGTTTTGGGGGTTTAAACTTTCAATCGGCTTGGCGCGGCGGCTCGAATTGTACCCGCAGCAAATGTCGGGGCAAAGAGTCTTTTGCAAAGTTTAGACACGTTTTCGCTGGGGCGAATTTGCAAAAACCCCCTTTTAACATAGCGCCAATTACGGGTATACTAAGAACTAAGACAAGAAAAACAGTCGTTGGCTTATAACGGGTAATCTTGGCGCGTGAATCTTCGGGATTGCTTGACCGCCACAGGGCTACCATGCTCTGTGGCTGGCACGGAAGTCTCTTCGTTAGCGCAAGGCTCAGCGCGACCCGTGAAATGAGCCGGAATTGACATCGGAGGTTAGAATTCCATGGCTGATTACAGCGCTTCTCAAGGTGGCACCAGGGTTCTCACGGTTAGGGAACTGTCCGAATACCTGCGAGTGCATCCTTCAACCATCTATAGGTTGCTCAAGAATGGCCAGCTACCTGGCTTTAAGGTGGGTAGCGACTGGCGCTTCGACGTCGAAACGATCGACCGATGGCGCGCCTCGCAAAGCTCGATGAGCACCTTGGAGGGCCAAGTCAAGGAGTCAATGGTGTAACCGTTTGCACCTCTTAGACGGTCGCCCAACTCGGCTTATTGAAGCTGAAGATTGTTAATGCACGTTTATGGGCGCATGCGGCTGGGCTCGGCACCTGATCTTTAAAGTGGTTCTTACTGCTGCCCGTAGCCTGTTGAAGCAAGCAGGTTACGGGCAGAGGGCTTTATTCGGCCCTCGCCAGATGGCGGAGCAATTCGTCGAGTGTAATGCGAAGGGTAATTGCTTGACCCAATTCTCGTAACAGGATAAGTCGCACAGAGCCGGATTCGCGCTTTTTGTCCAGCGCGAGAGCATCCACGAATTTCTGATCTTTCCAACCAGGGAGGAGTTCCGTCGGTAGGTCTGCGCCCTTAAGCCAGCGCTCCAGGCGCGCCACGGCGCACGCGTCAAGGCCGGCGAGGGTTTTAGACAGTCGCGCCTCCGCCACCATCCCGATAGCGACTGCTTCCCCGTGAAGCAGGCCGCCGAACCCTGACGCAACCTCCAGCGCATGGCCCACGGTATGCCCAAAGTTGAGTAGTGCGCGTAAACCCGCCTCTCGCTCGTCGCGCTCCACAATTGTGGCTTTATGCCTCAAGCATAGCGTGACAAAATGCCCCAATATGTCCTCACTACGTCTCAGGATCGCAGCCTGATCTCGCTCAAGCTGCTCGAACATCTCCACGTCCATGATAGCGGCATATTTGATTACTTCCGCCAAGCCTTCACGAAATTCACGTTCCGGCAAGCTGCGCAGCACAGCAATATCGGCAGCGATAAGAGCGGGCTGATAGAACGCGCCGATAAGGTTTTTGCCCAATGGATGGTTGATTGCGGTCTTGCCCCCCAACGCCGAGTCAACCTGGGCAAGCAGGCTCGTAGGAACCTGGACCAGCGCTACCCCGCGCAAAAAAGTCGCCGCGGCGAATCCTGCGAGGTCGCCGACAACACCGCCCCCTAGAGCGACGATCGCGCTGTGCCGGTCAAATCGCGCCTCAACCAACTTGTCATAGATTCGCTCGAGTGTGGCGAACGACTTAGACCGCTCGCCGGGCTCTACCTCTATCACCAGCGGCGCGTCGTCCAGGGGCTTTAGCGCGTGCACCACACGTTCGCGGTAAAGCGACCCTACATTGGTATCGGTCACCACCGCGACCCGGCCGTTCAGACCTGCAGCCAGCGAAAGCGAGCCGATTTGCTCGAGCAGTCCGCAGCCTACATGAACCGTATAGGGACGCGGTTTGATGTCTACGTTAAAGCTTTGCACGGATTTCGGCCGGCGCGTTCCAGCGCCGCCAGCACGGCGTTGACAACATCCTCGATGGAAAGATCGGAGGTGTCAACGTTCACTTCGGCGCGCGCATACGCAGCCTGGCGTCGCGCCATCAAATCTTCGATCGCTTCCAACAAGGGAGCGCCGCTCTCAGTAAGCTTCGGCCGCACTTGCGAGCATTGCGCAACCCGCGCCGCGACTACCTCTGGTCGGGCGCGCAGCCATATCACGACACCCACCGCCGCCATGGCCTCGAAATTTCCTGGTTCGACCAAGGTGCCGCCGCCCGTCGCGACGACCGCAGGAGCCGGGTCGGCGGCGAGTTCGGCGACCAGCCCACGCTCAAGCTCACGCAGACGAGGTTCGCCGTCTTCAACAATGATCGCCGCTGGGCTCTTGCCGCAGCGGTTCTCGATCTCCTGGTCGGTGTCAATGAACCTAAGCCCGAGTCTTTGAGCCACAGCTGAGCCAACCCTGCTTTTGCCGGTGGCCATAAAGCCGGTCAGTATCACCTTTTGTCTTCCCGGGCCCATTGCGGTCAAATTATCGAGGGTCGCAGCGCAGCTTGGTTGGTTGCTTGCGGGGGCTTTTGCCGACGCCGACTTTCGCGTCTGGCTAAAAATGCTTGATCTGTTTGCAATAGCCCTCGTAGTTTCGAGTAATTTCTACCAGCGAGTCGCCGCCGAACTTCTCCAGAAGCGCCTTGGCCAGCTCAAAAGCAACCACGGTCTCGGCAATCACGGCCGCTGCCGGCACGGCGCACACGTCTGAGCGCTCGATCGTTCCCAACGCCGGTTCCTTAGTTTTGATGTCAACCGAGCGCAGCGGCTGCATCAAGGTCGACAAAGGCTTGAATGCTACCCTGACTCGCAAAGGCTCGCCGGTGCTCATGCCGCCTTCGGTCCCGCCCGAGTTATTCGAAAGTCGCAGGAAGCGTTGCGCTTCCTTGTCGTAGCCGATTTCGTCGTGCAATGCCGATCCGCGCAGCGCCGCAGCCCTAAAGCCAAGCCCCAATTCCACGCCCTTGGCCGACTGCAAGCTCAACAGGGCGTAGGCCAGCCGGCCGTCGAGTTTGCGGTCCCATTGCACGTGACTGCCCAAACCCACAGGCAGGCCCGTCGCGACCACTTCGACCACACCGCCCAGAGTATCACCGGCCTGCTTGCAGGCGTCGATTTCCGCGATAATCGCGGTCTCGGCTTCGCGGTCAAGCACGCGCACCGGAGACTGTTCGGCGGCCTCGCGAAGCGCCCTCAGGTCGGCCGTGGCCGGCGCCTTGGCGAGCGTAGCTCCGATGCTCACAACGTATCCGAGCACGTCGATGCCGAACGGCGAGAGAAGCTGGCGAGCCAGGGAGCCAACGGCGACGCGCGCGGTGGTCTCGCGTGCCGAGGCCCGCTCAAGCACGTCGCGTATATCGTCGAGATGGTACTTCAGCGCTCCGGCGAGATCGGCGTGGCCCGGCCGCGGACGGGTCACAGGATGGGCCGCGCCGCGGTCCGCCGGATCGATCGACATTCGCTTGTGCCAGTTTTTGAAGTCGCGGTTCTCGACCGTCAGCGTCACCGGGCTGCCCGTCGTGAGTCCGAAGCGCACTCCGGACAGCACGCGAACCTCGTCTCGCTCGATAGCCATGCGGCCGCCTCGCCCGTAGCCTTTCTGGCGGCGCGCCAAATCCTGATTAATCTGCTCGACACTGACGGCGAACCCCGCGGGCACGCCTTCCACGATCGCCGTCAACATGGGACCGTGGGATTCGCCTGCGGTGAGAAAACGTAACATCGACGTGAGGACTTAAGTCAGCCACAGGCGGCGGCACTTACCGCGTCCGCTCGCCTTAAAAAAAGATTATTCGATTCAAGCAGAGTTGGCCACGCATTTAAAGCGCGCACTTCGGACGTCCCATTCTCGCCGCCACGTCACCCGCTATACTTGCTGGAAAGCGGACTCGAACGCATCGAATCGATGGAAATAAAGGAGGCGTTAATAAACTGGGACATTCTATAATGGCGGGCTTTCAGTCCGGCTCGCAACGGCCGCCGACGGTTGGACTTGTCGCAGCCTTTCGCGGGAACTATTGCTAGTACCCGGTCTTGCTGGGCCGGTTAACTTCTCGGCGCTTGACGACACTCTCGGAATTTTCTTGCTCAACGAGACAACGACACTTGAACCTGGCTCACCAGTAAGGGTAGCCCAGGTGCTGCTTCTGGCACCGTCAAAGGCGGTGGGACCGTTGAGCTACGCCGTACCCGACCACTTGGCCTCATCGCTAAAGCCAGGCCATCGCGTATTGGTGCCCCTGCGCTCTCATAAGCTCACGGGCATCGTCCTCGGATTTGAAGACAGCGCGCCCCTGAACCTGAAGCCCATCGCCGATCTCCTTGACTCAAGCCCCATTTTGGACGGGGCCCATATCGAGCTTTTGCGCTTCATTTCACGGTACTATCTGGCCTCGCTAACGGAGGTATGCAGGGCGATCATCCCGGCCGCCTTGCGGGTGGAGACCAGGAACGTCTACAAGCTAGTGCGCGCGCCCAACGCGCTGGAATCAGCCGCCCTGAGCCGCGCCGAGCATCAGATACTCGCCGCCCTGTCGAAGCGCCCGCTTACGTCTTCGCGTCTTGAACAAATGACCGACAGGACCCGGGGCGCCCTGGTCAAGCTCGAAGCGCTCGGGCTTATCGCTCGCGTCGCCTCCAAACGGGGCGCGCATCGTCCATCCCTCCCGCATAGCGTGCGGCTCGTCGCGACCGACGTGCAGCGCGCGATTCGAGGCGTGCATCAGCGCCGCGTGCTCGATATTTTTCTCCATGCTGCGGGCCACAAAATGGCGACCGCAGAGTTCGCGGCGGCGAGCCCGCAAGAGAAAAACGCGATTCGTACCCTGATAAAACGAGGCGTCTTGGAGAGTGTCGAGCGCGAGCCGGTGCTCTCAGCCTCGGGTTTCGACCCGGGCTCGCCATTCGAGCTCAACGCCGACCAAAGGGAGGCTATTGCGGCGGTCACACCCGCGATTGAACACGGGCGTCCCCAGACGTTCTTGCTGTGGGGCGTGACCGGCAGCGGCAAGACCGAGGTTTATCTCAGGCTTGCCCAGCGATGCGTCGAGCAGGGACGGCGAGCGTTGGTCCTCATTCCGGAAATCGGCCTCACCGAACATCTTATCGGCGCTTTTTATGCGCGCTTCGGCTCCCGCGTCGCGGTCCTGCATAGCGCTCAGCGCTCCTCCGAGCGCTGGGCGGGATGGAGCGCGCTTCGCGACGGAAAGGCCGAAATCGCGATCGGCCCGCGTTCCGCTATCTTCGCGCCGCTTAGCGACCTTGGGCTCGTGATCGTGGACGAGGAACACGACGGCTCCTACAAGCAGGAAGAGGGAGTTCGTTATAACGCGCGCGACCTTGCCGTCGCGCTCGGCTCGTTCAGCTCGTGTCCGGTGGTTCTGGGCTCGGCCACGCCGTCGGCCGAATCGTACGTTAATGCCCGGCGAGGCCGTTATCGGTTGATCTCCTTGACGCGCCGGATTCTGGACCGCCCGATGCCGGCGGTGGAGGTGATCGACCTGCGCAAGAAAGCCGCCAAAGCCTCTCGGCCCCAACCCGACAGCGGCGCGCGAAGCGGCGGCGAGGGATTGCCGCTCTCGGCGGAGCTGCTCGACGCTTTGCGCGAAAACCTCGCTGCGGGTTCGCAGAGTATCGTCTTCCTCAATCGTCGGGGCTATCACAATGCTCTTCAATGCCGTTACTGCGGCAGCGTAATGTGCTGCAACGCGTGCAGCGTGAGCCTCAATTTTCATCTCCAGGATCGGTCGCTGCGCTGCCACTACTGCGGCGAGCATCGGCCGGCGCCGCAAAACTGCCCCGAATGCGGCGCCTATGGTCTCGAAGGTCAGGGTTATGGCACTGAACGAATCGCCAGCGCGCTGGCTGAGTTGTTGCCGCAAGCGCGGATCGAGCGCATGGACAGCGACGCAAGCCGCCGGCGCGCTAGCAGAACGCGCACGCTGGAGGCTCTCGCCGCGGGCGAGGTCGACATTCTGGTCGGCACCCAGATGGTTGCCAAAGGTTTCGATTTCCCCGCGGTCACGCTCGTCGGCGTGGTCTTGGCCGACCAGACGCTCAACTTGCCCGACTTCCGCTCGGCCGAACGGACCTTCCAGTTGCTGACCCAGGTCGCCGGCCGTGCCGGACGCGGCGAGCGCCCCGGGAAAGTGCTGATTCAAACCTTCGTGCCGCATCATTACAGTATCCGAGCGGCCAAGGCTCAGGATTACGCGCGCTTTATGCGGCGGGAACTCGAGCTTAGGCGCGAGCTCAACTATCCGCCGTTTGCTAAGCTCGCTCTGATGCGTTTTGAAGGGCTCGATCAGACGCGTATTGCTAAGCTTGCCGGCGAGACCGCGAGCGCCTTCTCGCTAAGCGCCTGTACTAAGGACCTGCAGGTCACCGGGCCCTCGCCGGCGCCGATAGAGCGGCTGAAAGGCCGGTATAGATGGCAACTGATGGTGCGCACACGCACCGCGAAGTCGATGCACGAGGCGCTGGATGAGGTCCGCGCGCGCGTTGAAGCAGCGGCCAAGCGCGACAACGTCAGAATGATTCTCGACATTGATCCGATCAGCATGCTCTAACCTGCTTTGTCCGAAGCCGCACTTGTCCGCAAAAAATGGCTTATCTTTTACGGGTAAACAGTCTTTGGTAGGCTTACACGGGAGTTTGAGTAAGCGAATGGCTCTGCTACAAATACGCAAATACCCCGATCCGATCCTCAAGCAACCCGCCAAACCGGTGACCCAGATCGACGATGCGGTGCGCAGTTTTATCGAGAGCATGGTGCAGACGATGTACGCGGCTCCCGGAATCGGGCTGGCGGCGCCGCAGGTCGGCGACTCTAGGCGGATAATCGTAATCGACGCCGATCAGGAGAATCCCGGCCGACGCCTGCTCAAGCTGATTAATCCCGAAGTTGTAGAGATGCATGGCAAGGTGACCTGGGAGGAAGCGTGCCTTTCGGTGGTGGATTACAGCTCGCCGGTGCAAAGAGCGTCGCATATAGTCGTCAAGGCCTTGACTCCCGATGAAAACGAGCTCGAGATCGAGGCCGAAGAGTTTTTGGCGGTAGTCTTTCAACATGAACTCGATCATCTAGACGGCCGGCTGTTTATCGACCGTC
This sequence comes from Deltaproteobacteria bacterium, assembly GCA_021801125.1. GTDB lineage: Bacteria > Desulfobacterota > Binatia > Binatales > Binataceae > JAJYYI01. The sequence continues at coordinate 66,056 of JAJYYI010000127.1, forward strand.
TCAGCGGACTTAAGCGGCAACTGTATCGTCGCAAGCTGCAAAAGCTGATCAAAGAGGGCAGGCTCGAAAATTACGCCACGGCCGCGGCTCGCGCGTGACTTGATTCACGCGGTCCTTTGCGTGGGCAGAATCGTATCCGGCTGTCGCAGCGCCTATTCGCTGAGCCGCGCGCGGCGGTTCCAATCGAAGAGGCAACGCCGGCGGGATCGCGAAATGCGCGGCGCCCGATTAGGCTGCTCGCGGGCCGGCCGTTGCGACCGGCCGGATGGGACCAAGCAATACGGCGCGAACACTAATCGCTGCGGCGGCGGGCCACCTCGCCAAGAGCGCGCCACCCCTATGGGTCCCGACCAGCCACAACCCCGGCGCGCCGCGTACGGCAGGTGATGCGGCCATCGTTGCGCATAGTTTTCATGGGCACGCCGGAACTAGCGGCGCATATCCTCGAGCGTCTGCTCGAATCAGCTTCCGGCGCATTGACTACCCGCCCTGCGACCGAATCGCGCACCGAGGCAGGGTCTCTCGCCGAACCGCCGGAACGCTCTCAAACCCAAACGTCCGCGCAAACGCCGCGGCGCGCTGCCGATTTAGCCGGCGAGGGTGCGCAAGCACGGTTCGAGGTGGTAGCGGTAATCACCGGTCTCGACCGACCGCGCGGCCGCGGACTTGCGACGCAGCCTTCAGCGGTGGGTCAAATCGCCGCCCGCCGCGGAGTCACCGTGTACAAACCCGCGAGCGTTCGCGAGCCGGGATTCATCGACCTGCTACGGTCACTGGCACCGGACCTTCTGGTCGTCGCCGCGTACGGGCGTATCCTTCCGCGCGAAGTGTTGAGCGCACCGCGGCTGATGCCGCTTAACGTGCACGCCTCGCTGCTTCCCAAGCATCGCGGCGCCAGTCCGGTCGAGGCCGCGATTTTGGCGGGCGATCACGAGACCGGCGTGAGCATCATGCGGATGACCGAGCGGATGGACGCAGGGCCGGTGCTGCTGCAACGCGCGATACCGATTACGCCGGACGATACACAGACAAGCCTCAAGGCGCGCCTGGCGGAGTTGGGAGCAAGCGCGCTACTGGAGACGTTGGAGAAAATCGCGCGCGGCGTGGCGAGCGAGGCCGCTCAGGACGAGACACAGGCAACCTATTGCAGGCCGATCAAAAAAGAAGACGCATGGATCAACTGGCACGCCGATGCGGTCTATATCGAGCGCATGGCGCGCGCCTACGATCCGTGGCCGATCGCGCGCACGAAGTTTGCCGGCGAGCCGCTCCTTATCTTCAGAGCCGAGTCTATTTCCGACGCGGCAAGCGACCAGCCGCCGGGCACGATCGTCCAGGTCAAGCCGGCGCCGCTGGTAAGCTGCGGCAAGGGCCTGCTCAAGCTTGTCGAGGTGCAGGCTGTCGGCCGCAAGCGGATGAGAGCGAGCGATTTCATTCATGGAAAGCGCGTGGCGCCGGGCGCGCGGCTTGGGGTGTAGACTGCCCGCGATGTCCGTGCAGCGGGGTCAGAGTTCGCGCGGTCTCGCCGATGCCAGACGGTTAATCTCGATCAAGTCGACGGACCCACCTGAAGAGAGTTCGCCAGGACTTCCCGCTCGCGCCGCAGCGCTGAGAATTTTATTGCGGGTCGAGCGCGGGGCCTTCGCGGATGTCTTGTTGGGCCATCAATTGCCGGGCTTCGGACGGTCCGATCGCCGCCTCATTACCACGCTGGTCTTGGGCACGACGGCCTGGCGCAGCCGTCTCGATTACGAACTCGAGCGGTTGGTGCGCGACGGACTGGAACGTCTGAGCCTGCCGGTGCGCATTCTGTTGCGGATGGGGCTCTACCAGTTGCGCTTTCTCACCCGAATCGGAGCCTATGCAACGGTCAACACTTCGGTCGCCCTGGCAAAGCAAGGATTGGAGACTCGCTACGCCGCCGGATTGATTAACGCCGTGCTGCGTCGGGCCGCGGCGCAACAGATGCCGGAGTTGCCCGACGAGCGGGCGGACCGCGTCAAGCACCTGGCGGTGAAATACTCCCATCCTGAGTGGCTCGTTACGCGGGTACTTGAATGGTTTGGCGAGAGCGACGCGCGGGCTTTGCTCGCGAGCAACAACGAACCGGCCCCTAACGCCATTCGTCTCAACCTGGCGCGCGCGTCGCGCGAAGACATTTTGGAGCGACTGAAGGCCGCGGGGCTCGAGCTTAGCGCAAGCTCAAATCTGCCGGAGACCGCGTTCATGACCGGCGGCTCGCCGAGCGAAACGGCGCCGGAGTTACAGAGCCTCTTTACCCCACAGTCAGCCGCCTCCCAGATGGTCGTCCATCTCTTGGCGCCCGAAACCGGCGCGTACGTCCTTGACTGCGCGGCGGCGCCGGGTGGCAAGACGACCCATCTGGCCGAGATGGTCGGCGCCGGCGGCCGCGTATTTGCGCTGGACAAAAGGCTCGGCGGGGTGCGGGCGGTGCAAAAACTCGCGCAGCGGCTGGGACACCGTAACATCAGCTTGGTATGCGCGGACTTGCTCGCCGGCATCCCGTTGCCTGCCCGCTCCTTCGAGTTCGTCTTGCTCGACGCGCCTTGCAGCGGTCTTGGAACCCTGCGTTCCCATCCCGAGATTCGCTGGCGACTTAAGCCGGAGGACTTGGAGCGAATGGCGGCGCTGCAAAGCCAAATGCTTGCGAAAGCAAGCGCGATGGTCAGGCCCAAGGGCGTAATCGTCTACGCGGTGTGCAGCTTCGCCCCGACCGAAGGCCCTCGCGTGGTACAGCGCTTCCTGGCCGAGCATCGCGAATTTCGAGTTGACGCGACCGGGACGGAATTTAATAAGCTGCAGCTTGCGAGGAGCGCCGATGACTTCTTATGCTTATCATTGCTTCCAAGCCGAGAAGGGTTCGACGGCTTCTTCGCCGTGCGATTAAGACGGAGCGGTGAGTAATGGTGCGACACCCTTTTAAGTTGGCGCCTTCTATTCTATCGGCTGACTTCGCGCGCCTGGGCGACGAGGTACGCGCGGTCGAGGCCGCCGGCGCCGACTTGATTCACTTCGACGTTATGGACGGTCATTTTGTGCCAAACATCTCAATCGGCATCCCGGTGCTCCAGTCGCTGCGTGCCGTAACCAAGCTCCCACTCGACGTTCATTTGATGATCGAGCACCCAGAGCGTTATATTGAGGCTTTCGTCAAAGCCGGTGCAGATTCAATTTCGGTCCACGTTGAGGCCTGCAATGACACCCGGGCGGTTGCGCGCCTGATTCGCCAGTTTGGCGCTCGAAGCTCGGCGGCGGTGAATCCCGAAACCGACGTGCGCGAGGCTCTACGTGTCGCGGACGAGCTGGATATGATCCTCGTGATGAGCGTCCATCCAGGATTCGGCGGCCAAGAGTTTATTCCCGCGTCCCTGGATAAGCTGCGCTATGCCCGCGAGGAGCTTGAGCGGCGCGGCCTTGAGCTCGACCTTGAGGTTGACGGCGGAATCAAAGTTGACAACGTGGCGGCCGCGGCGGCGGCCGGAGCCAACGTGCTCGTCTCCGGCTCGGGAATTTTCGGCGCGTCCAGCTATACTGCCGTGATTACGCAGATGCACCAGCGGCTGGCAGCGGTCGACCTGCTCACCCCGTGAGCGCATGCCCACAGCCGCAGCCTCAACGGTTGCGGGCCGCGCGGGCGGGTGCCGGCAAGTTCGACCGAGTGCACGACGCGAGCGACGCACAAGCCCGCGCCATGCCGAAGCGGACATGGCGGCGGTTGCGGCTGTGCGCCTGGGACGATGCGCGTCACGCGATGCGGGGTTATGGCATCAAAAGCGTCGCGCAGGGTTTTCATCGCCACCAGCCGGAATGGTATAAAGTAGCTTCTACGAAGGTCACTCCCGCACGCGACGGCATGCGGGCTTCGCTGGACGGGGTGTAGCTCAGCCTGGCTAGAGCACTGCGTTCGGGACGCAGGAGTCGGAGGTTCAAATCCTCTCACCCCGATTTTCTCCTTCGCGCACGACTTGAGGAGCGGTTGTGCAGGTTTTCTTAAGCGTGCTGGCCTATCTAGCCGGTTCAATTCCAGTCGGCGTGCTGGTTGGACGTGCTTACGGCTTCGACCCGCGACAGGTAGGTTCGGGCAATGTTGGGATGACCAACGTTGCGCGCGTTGGCGGGGCTGGGCCCGCAGTCTTTACTTTCGTCGGCGACTTGCTCAAGGGCCTGTTGCCAGTGTGCCTTGCGATGTGGATCGCGACGGACGAGTTCACCCTGGTCCTGGTGGGCTTGTTTGCCTTCCTGGGATCCGTAAGCTCGGTTTTTTTGGGTTTTCGCGGCGGCAAGGGCGTCGCGGCGGCATTTGGGGTCTGGCTTGGCCTCGCGCCGCTGCCCGTTCTGCTCGCTCTGGCGGCTTTCGTTGCCGTATTATATTGGCGACGGACCGTTTCGCTGGCTTCGCTAGCCGCAGCCTTGGTGCTGCCGGTGAGCGTCGCGGCGTGCTCCTACCCACGCGACTTTGTAGGCCTGGCGATACTGATTTCAGGAGTAGTTATCTATCGCCATAACGCCAATATCGCGCGCTTGCTCAAAGGCGAGGAGCCCCGAATAGGAAGCAAAGAGCCAGGCGTCCCCACTGCCGACAATTAAAGCAAAAGCATAAACTATAGGCATGGAGGGCTCGCCGCAGACGCCGCGCACTCGCGGTGCGCTCATTGACGTCAGCTCTGTTGGTGGCTCATAGCGAGGCGGCGGCCCGGCACTGCAGTTGCTTCCATAATACTCTTTGATCGGCCGGTTGCGGAGTGTCGACCGAGCAAAAGCGGCAAACAGCGGGTCTTGTCGCATTGCGGCCGTGGGTCTCGTCTACCGCGCCCAAGTGCTGGTACTGTAAAGGGCTACCGGCGGCGCATCGTCGCCGCAATACGTATTGCGCAGGCCTAAGATGATGGCAGACCTGGACGTTCGCGAGGATGTTCTATGAAAAAAGTCGAGGCGATCATCAAGCCGTTCAAGCTTGACGAGGTCAAAGAAGCGCTGTCCGGTGTTGGGGTTCAAGGCCTCACTGTGACCGAAGTGAAAGGGTTCGGCCGCCAGAAAGGCCATACGGAGCTTTACCGAGGAGCGGAGTACGTCGTCGACTTTCTACCCAAGGTGAAGCTCGAAATCATCGTTTCGGACGAATTAGTCGGTCAAGTCGTCACTACCATAGAAAACAGCGCTCGTACCGGACGGATAGGCGACGGAAAGATATTTGTGCTGCCGGTTGAGGAAGTGGTGCGAATACGAACCGGCGAACGCGGCCCAAACGCAATTTAGGCGCATTTCGCTAAGGTTGGCGCTGTAGTCTAGCGCCAAAAGCATACCTGAGCGGTTTTGACGTTGCGGGGTGGGTGCCTGCCTTAGGCCGCTTACCTAACCGACGAACGCGTCCAGCCGGAGCGTCCGTCTTACAACCCGTCGTTCAGTCGCTTTGGACCCGCCCGCGCGGCGGCTCGACCCGCCGGGCATCGAGAAAACCTAGACTTTAGGCTTGTCAACGCCTAGTTTAGCCCGTGTAAGAACGCCATTACTACCCGCCGAAATCGACACTATGATGGTGTGTTGCCCGCACCCACAGGGAAGTTCTGCCTAACAAAACTGGCGCGGCGATCAAGCGCCTGCGGCGGGCGGGGCAGCTTACTTGAGGTTGGCGCTCGGAACATAGCCGCGTATTCCCTTTTTGGGTCCGCTGGCTACCTCAACCAACGCGCCCAGCGAATCCTGCGCGAGGATGTTGACCGGAGTATCGCTCGGCACTTCTTTAGTCAAAAGTTGCTGACCCATACCCGCAACCATGCCGCCAAACGGGCTGGGATGCTTTTTGAGCGTGTTTTCGAGATCGTGGAGCCTTTGAG
>JAJYYI010000133.1 GCA_021801125.1 Deltaproteobacteria bacterium
CACCTCCGCGCTTGCGAGCCCTTACGCTTCGCCCTTTCCCGCGGCGCCGAGTTTTACTCGGCGCCGACGTGCTTAACTGTTATCGAAGACTTAGGAGTAATCGGTTAGTAAGCGAGCACTACATCTTCGAGCTGTGGCTCGGATTTGTGGTGGAATTCATGCTAGTGCCCGGTGCCGAGTTGCGCCGTGCCGGTAAGGCTATACGCAACGGCGCTGGAATTAACGTTCGACCCTGAATTGCTCTGAGTGTTGGGCGCCGGGGCCGCAGCATCAGGCGCCGGCTTCTTCGTCGCAGCCTCAGTCGCCTTCTGCTGAGCTGCCCGCTGTTGAGCAGCCTGCTGCTGCCTGAGCCGGGCAAGTTGATGTTCGGAATAGGTCTTTCCGTTGCAGGCGTAAAGTACCGGGCTTGAAATAGTCACAAGCGCGCAGTGCGCCACGTCTGGTGCCGAGGGATCGTTTTTAGGCGGGTCCACGGCTGCGAGCGTCATCTTTCCGGTCTGATTAGCCTGCGACGCCTGGTTTGCCGTTGTGGAACAACCACTTGCGACAACCAGCCCCAGTGCAACGGCACAAAATCCCGCTGTGCGCGTCAAATTTCTCATAGATTGCACCACTCTCCTCTCATCGCTAGTGCATCGGCAGTTAGAGTTGCTCGGCACCAGCGAGACCATAGGGGCGTAAAGGCTTTTGAGATTTCTATGCACAGGTTTATGCACAAGTTGTTGATAATTACTTTGGTTAGCCTTTCACTGGATTCGATTCTCGCTTACTGCGCCAAGATAATCTGGGTCATTTAACTAAGAATGAGAACAACATTACGGTCCCATGAAATCGCGAGGGTACATCCTGTAATCAACGGCCCAACCGGGTTCAGCGGCGCCAACCTGAGGCAAAACCTCCATTTATTTGTTCCCCAGGGCGAAGGCGCATAGCTCTAAGGCAACGCATCTCATCGCCCGGTAAAAGTTGCATATTAGAGTGTCCGGCACGCTTTAGATCTACCTACCCGGAACCTCGATGGTCTTGATTTGGGCGTCCTCAAGGCTCACCACCTCGGCAGGAAGTGGGGCGTAGAACAGCGGAGCGGCGTAGCGCTGGCCATCATGCAGGGCCCATCTGAGAAAGCCCACGATTGCTCGCCCTTTGGCGGGATCGGTCTGGCGCTGGTAGACGAGCAGGTAGGTGTAGGAGGAGATTGGGTAGGAGCGCGCGCCGCCAGCGTCGGTTATTGACACGCGGAAGTCCGCCGGCATCTGATTAACGCTGCTCGCGGCGGCGGCGGTAACCGAATCCAGGGTTGGGGTGACCCAGTTGCCGTCGCGATTTTTTAGCTCCGCAACCGCAAGCTTGTTGCCCAAAGCGTAGATCAGCTCAACGTAACCGATAGCGCCCGGGGTCTGCTTGACCAGAGCGGTCACCCCTTCGTTGCCTTTCCCCCCCAGGCCCACCGGCCAACGAACGGAGGTCGAGCGGCCAACCCGCTTTTGCCATTGGGAACTCACCTTTGAGAGATAATCGGTAAAGATGTAGGTCGTGCCGCTCCCGTCAGAGCGATGGCAGACAACCAAATCGACTGCCGGCAGCTTAAGGGTGGGGTTTATCTGCGCTATCGCCGGATCGTTCCATTTAGTGACCTTCCCCAGATAAATGTCCGCCAGGACTTCCCCGGTCAGGCGCAGGCCAGGGCCGACACCCGGCACGTTATAAGTAACCGCTTCCGCGCCGAGAACGGTCGGGAAATGGAGAATTTTGCCGGGTGCGCTCTTAAGCTGCTCTTCGCTCATCGGCGCGTCAGACGCACCGATATCGACAATCCGATTGAGCAGTTGCCTGATGCCCCCACCAGACCCAATCGACTGATAGTTGAACTGCACGCCGTGGTCGAGTTCGGCGTACACCGCAAACCATTTGGATTGCAGCGGGTAAACGAACGTCGAACCAGCGGCGTTAATCAAAAGCGCCGCTATACCATTGGTCCGACAAATCAACGCCAAGACAATGACTAAAACGGGTACCGAGAGCCTCCGCACGCACGGCATCGCGAGCCGCTTAACCCTTCTCACTTTCGCCTCAGTTATCGCTAGCAAGGAGCGCCATGTTCAATATTCCTAACCGCGAGGTCATGGATATTTTCGTCTCTAAGCTTCCTTCCAAGAGTCTATGCATCCGGCATTGCCGTCGCTTTACCCTAAAATTAAGAACTACTGAGGGATTTGTTACGAAAGTGTTACAACGAACGGAGGCGCGGGCAGGTCCGCGTGATAGGTCCCGCAATCGCAGTGGTACGCTGCTTCGAGCTTACGGGGGGAGAAGCCTGGACGGCTGAGCGGCGTGACGGAGCGCTCTTAGGCTGCCAAACCCGCGGCGAACAACTCGGCGAGCCAGGCGGCCGCCTCAGGGTAATCGGCACAATCCAGCACAAATTCTTGTCCAGGGGCGGTCGTGCGCAGCAACACCTGTTGTGACTGGCGAAGCCATCGGCCTTCGACCTCGTGGTATGAAAGCGGCTTTCGCCCCGCCGAGGGATAGAACCAGAAAGGGAGCTGCCATACGCTTCGCCGATAGCCCGGGGCGCTCAAGCAAAGCTCTTTTCTGTACCGCGGAAAAACTCCCGCGCCGCCAACCTCATGGTCCACCCCTGGAAGGCCGAAGCCGGCAGCGGCGATATACAATGTATTATGCGTGAGCGCGCGGTGCGGGTTTACGTGGGGATGGTAGGCGGTCCAGCAGAGCCGCTTCGGCGGCTCTTGTTCAACCTTCCAGATCTCCCCAACCTTGAGCCATCCGAAAAGCGCGTGCAAATCGGCGGCGTGGCGCACGTAGCGCCATCCGTCCTGAGTCTCCTCGACTCGCCGAAACCACCCGAAGAAAAGAAATAGATCACCGGCGGTCACGCCCGCGCCCGCGAGGTGAGCCTGCGCGGCCCCAGCCTGACCGAAAAGCGGCCGCCAGCCGGGCGGGCGCGCACGCAGCGCTGCCCGGTCCAGGTCGGGATCCAGATGAGCCCGTTGCCTCCCTGACACCCTGCCGCTCGACAGGCTGGCTACCAGGTTTCCCAATGAATCTTCTTTGAAGGATATCTCGTCGTAGGAGATTTTGCCTTGCCGCTCCGGAATCGGCAGCGAAACGTAGGTGCCGTCGGGGAAAATGGGGCTCGGCACGCCGCCATGGGTCGCGTCGAAGCCTTTGCGGCTAAAGATCAGCCTCACGCAGCGCGCCAGCGCAGCACTCGAAGAGAAGCGCCACGGCAACGAATTACCTCAAAAAGGCAAAAATCAATGCAGCAAAGTGGCACCGGATGAGCGTACAGGCTCACAAGGCACCCGTCGGCCGGGCAGGCCGCTACTCGGTTTCCTGCTGTTGCTTCAGCTGCTCAAGCTGGCGCCGCTGATTTTCGATTTCCTGCTGCTGCTGCTGAATCTGACTTTGAGTCTGCTGATTTTGGACCTGTTGATTTTGGACCTCGTTGCCGACTAGAAAGCCGCCGACGGCGCCTAAGCCCGCGCCAATGGCAGCGCCGATAAGGGGATTACCGGTGATCGCGCCAATCACGGCTCCTGTTGCCGCACCCGCGCCAGCGCCGATTCCCGTTCCTTCCTCACGAGTGCTCAACGGCTGTCCGGAACAGCCGGCCAACATCAGAGTCGCAACCACCGTGAGGGCAACAGCACCAATGAAACCACCCCTTCCTCTTCGGTTGCCGTGGGTTTCGCACGCTATCGCCATAGATGACCTCCAAGCCGCTTTCTCGGACCACTCACGTTAGCTGTCTGCGCCGCCGCGTCGAACGGGTCATTCAACCACGTGTCAGCCAATGGTCCTTTCGCGCTGCTCCCGCGGGTTTTTTGCCGCCGGATGAACCTCCGTCGAAATTGGGCTTCGCCCGGTAAGTCATTAACTCTGTGTCCGTCGCTACTCCGTATCGCTCTGCTGCTGCTTTAGCTGCTCGAGTTGCTGGCGCTGACGTTGAATTTCACGCTGCTGCTGTTGGATCTGACTCTGGGTCTGTCGGTTCTGGATTTCCTGGTTCTGCATCTCATTACCCACCAGGAAACCGCCAACCGTGCCGAGACCCGCGCCGATAGCCGTCCCGAGTAATGGATTACCCGTTATCGCGCCGATTACCGCCCCGGTGGCGGCTCCGCCACCAGCGCCGATAAACGTGCCCTTCTCACGCGTGCTAAGCGGCTGCCCAGAGCAACCTGCAACCCCGAGGAGAATCGCCAGAGCCACTGCACCGACGGCCAAGCGATAATTTATAGTCGTCCTGTCTGGCCCAGCTGAATTAACCGTCTTCATAGCGCTAACTCCGACTTGGACGATCGACCTGACCGCAGGGCTTTCTCGCGCCCGCTAGCTCCGCAGCCTAGCCAGCCTCGAAGCCGCTGCTTATACGGCCCCCTTTCCTCGGAAGCTCAGTACCACTCATAATAGCAGGTTGCAAGATGTTCCACGAATGTTGCAGGCTGGAAAAATCTAAAACGCAGGCGCCTTGACGTCAAGCGAACGGTTTTAATGACCTTATCGTCGGCATAAGTCGGCAACTTGGGTATGAGCGCGGGTTCACCGCGCATTCTGGGGGCACCCAAGCCGGTTCAGCCTGACCGGCACTGACCTAAGGAGTGAAATGATGGGGCTGAGAAGCGAGTTGCAATATAAGGAGTCGCTGCGCGATGGACGAGCAGTATTCTTCCGCGGCGAGCGCGTGGAAGACGTAACGACCCATCCGGTGATTAAGATCGCCGTCGATCATGCCGCGATCGATTATCGCATGGCTGAGGAAGAACGTTTCCGGCCGCTCGCTGTGGTCAGCGACCGAGGAGCTGAGTACAGCCGCTATTATCATCTGCCGCGCAACGCCGAGGACTTGTCCGCGCGCAGCCAGCTTATCGCCAGTGCGACTCGCGAGGGAGCCACCCTGGTTGTGCTTATCAAGGAAATCGGCACCGACGCATTGTTCGCGCTGCATCTGGTCGGCGCGGAGATGGCTGCCAAGGGTAAGCCCGAATACCTGAGCCGAATCGAGAAGTTCCATCGTTATTGCCGCGACAATGACCTTGCTCTCGCCGTGGCCCAGACCGACGTCAAAGGCGATCGCTCTCTTTCGCCGAGCGCGCAACCCGACCCCGACTCTTACGTGCGAATCGTCGAAGAGCGGCCGGGTGGAATAGTCGTTCGCGGCGCCAAGGTTCACACCTCCGTCTCGGTCAACGCCAACGAAGTTATCGTGCTGCCGACCCGCGCGATGAAGGCCGACGAGAAGGCTTACGCCGTCTCCTTCGCGCTGCCGATGGCTACCTCAGGTCTGAAGCTCATAGCTAGCCCCCACGGCAGTGCGCCCAAGGAGGCCTTTGAACACCCGATAAGCGCTCGTCACAAAATGATGGAAACGCTTACGGTTTTCGACGATGTTTTCGTGCCGGAAGAACGTGTCTTTCTAAAAGGCGAGGCCGAATTCGCTGGTCCGATCGCGCTAAACTTCGTGCGCTATCATCGCTTCACGGCGGTTTCGTATAAGCTGCCGCTGCTTGAGTTGCTGGTCGGCTCGGCGTACGCGATAGCCGAAGCCAACGGAATTTTGCGCGCCTCCCACGTGCGCGACAAGCTCACCACCTTGGCCGCCTACCATACGACCGTGCGCGGCCTGATTGAACATGCAGCAGCCAAGTGCACCGTAGAGCACGGCCTTGCGGTGCCGAACACGCTGCTGACCAACGTTGCCAAATACCATTTCGCCCATAACTATCACCAGGCCGTGCAAATCGTGCAGGACCTGGCCGGCGGCCTTCTGGTCACGGCGCCCGCGGCCGAGGACCTGGAGAGCGAGGCGACGCGCGATTACGTGCTCAAATACCTGGGCGGACCAAAGGGAGTGGGCGCCGAGCAGCGCCTGCGACTGCTGAATCTCATCGGTGATCTCACCGCGTCCGATTTCGGCGGCTATCAGGAAGTGCTCGCCGTGCACGCCGAGGGCGGTTTCGAAGCGGAAAAGCTTCAGGCGTATCGAGAGTACGAGTTCGCGCCGGTCGCCGCCTACGCGCGCCAACTGGCTGGGCTTTGAAACACCGATATCTGAAATAATCGACCCGTGGTCGCCGCGCCCGCGCCGTCGGCGCGGGCGCGGTATAGGGCGGAGCGCGGGGGCAAAACGTGCGCTCCAGCGCCTTACAATTCTCGACCAGCCGTCTACAATGGTAGGGAGCCACCGCCAGATGCGGGGCTTAAGTCGCCGGCTTCGAGTTGGAATGAACTGCCGTGGCTTGCCGTCACGCCGTGACCAAGCAGGTCCGTAAATCCAGGTCTGCGAAGAGGTCCTCGGAATGGCTGATTATCAGAACGAAAATCCGTTGACGGTGGGGTTGGAGAAAACCCTTCATCCGCAACCGTGCTCTCTGGTGATTTTTGGCGGCTCAGGCGATCTCTCGCGGCGCAAGCTGCTTCCGGCGCTTTACAACCTCGCCTTCGACGGCCTGTTGCCGACCGGTTTTGCCGCGATCGGGTTTGCCCGCTCCGAGATGGCAGACCATGAGTTTCGCGCTTTCGCCGCCGAAGGCGTACAGAAGTTCTCGCGCCGACGCTACGAGGCTACGCACTGGCAGGACTTCGAGCGTTCGCTCTTTTACCGGACCGCGTCGTTTGAAGACCCCAAATCCTATGCCGAACTCAAGGCCGCACTCGAGGCAATCGAGTCGCAGCGCGCGACGCTCGGCAACCGCGTCTTCTACCTTGCGATTCCGCCCACGATGATCGGGCTCTGCGTAAAACAGCTTCAAGCCGCCGGACTGATTTATCCGGCCAAGCAAACCGACCGCTTCTCGCGTATCGTCGTGGAAAAGCCCTTGGGGCGCGACCTCGAAACCGCGCGCAAGCTCAACGACGAGTTGGGCGAGGTCTTCGACGAAAGTCAGATTTACCGGATCGATCATTACCTCGGCAAAGAGACCGTGCAGAACATCTTGGTGATGCGGTTCGGAAACTCCATCTTCGAGCCGTTGTGGGATCAGAAAAACATCGACCACGTGCAGATCACCGTGGCCGAAGAGGAGGGCGTCGGCACGCGCGCCGGGTACTACGAGGAGGCGGGCGCGCTGCGCGATATCGTCCAGAATCACATACTGCAATTGGTATGCATGACGGCGATGGAGCCGCCCTACCAGATGAACGCCGAGGTTATCCGCAGCCACAAGCTCGAAGTCTTACGCTGCCTGCGCCCTATGGTGGACGAGGACTTTCAGCGCTACGTGGTGCGGGCGCAGTACGCGGCCGGCTATTGCCGCGGCGTAGAGGTGCCAGGCTATCGCAACGAACAGGGAATCAGGCCTGACTCAACGACGGAAACGTACATCGCGATGCGCGTCTTCGTCGACAACTGGCGCTGGGCCGGCGTTCCGTTCTACCTGCGCACCGGCAAACGCATGGCCAAGCGCGCAACGGAGATCACAGTGCAATACAAGACCGTGCCGCGGGTGCTGTTCAACGTCGACGCAGCGAATCCTCTAGAGCCCAACGCGTTGTCGCTGCGAATCCAGCCTGACGAAGGTATTTCGCTACGCATCTCGGCCAAGCTCCCGGGACCTAAGGTGCGTATCTATCCCGTAAAGATGGACTTCCGTTACGGCAGCACTTTCGGCGCGCAGGCCTCGCCCGAGGCTTACGAGCGCTTGCTGCTGGAAGTGATGGCTGGCGATGCGACCCTGTTCATGCGCCGCGACGAGGTTGAGGCCGCATGGCAGTGGATCAGCTCGATTCAGCAAGGCTGGGCTCGCAATCCCGCCAAATGGCTGCCGGAATACAAGGCCGGCACCTGGGGGCCGGTCGAGGCGGACCGTCTGATCGAAAGCGACGGCCGCCAATGGAGGACGCTATGAGCGCTGGCTCGGCGCAAGAACTGAGTTCCCATCCGCCGCGGCAGGTCGCGATCGACGCGCTCGAAGGCGAATTGGTCAAGCTCTGGCGCCATCCGGAAGAAGCCGAGGAGATTCGCGCGCATGTGACGCGCGCCTGCATGTCGAATCTTATCGTTCACCACCGGCCCGCCGAGGGCGGACCTGAGACGATCGACCAAATGCTGATCGACGTCGTACGCTTCCATCCGTGCCGGATCCTGCTGCTGAGTGAGGACGAAACGGAAAGCTCGCCCGAGCCGCGGGCTTTTATTTCGGCTCATGTCGATTCCTCGCAAATGGCCTTCAGCGAACAGATCACGCTCAAGACCGGCGGAGCCGGGCTCGCGCGCCTGCCGTCGATCGTTCGACCGTTTCTTTTGGGTGATCTGCCGACGTCGCTCTGGTTGAGCAGCGGCGGTTTGATTCCGATGGGGCAGGACTGGTTCCACGAATTGACCGAGATGGCCGACCAGATGATCTACGACAGCTTCATCTGGAGTAACGCTCGCCAGGGGCTCATCAGTGTCACCGACTGGCTCGCCGGCGCTCCGGCCGAACGCTCCGCGGCCGACCTCGCCTGGCGCCGCTTAAGACCTTGGCGCAGGTTGATCGCTCAGGCCCTTGATCCGGCCGCCGTGCCGGGCGCGTTGCAGGCGATCTGCGAGATAACAATCGAGCATGGTCCCCACGCCCTGCCGCAGGCTTGGCTGCTGGCGGGATGGATGGCGCAACGCTTGGGATGGCGGCCTCGCGCTGGAAGCGTGACTCCCGGCACCGAGATTAGCTGGTTTTTAGAAGCGCCGGCCGGGCCGGTCAAGGTCACCTGCCGAAGGCTTCAGCAACGAGAATTCGAGCTGGCCGACGTGGAGATCACGTGGCGCGATGGCGCCAAGACGCCGAAGGCTCGCTTCAGCCATGCGGGCGGCGGGCGTTTGACCGTGACTTACGAGGGGATCGACCATCCTGACCGCGCGATGGCAGTGCCGCGAAGAACCACCGGGGAGATGATCGCAAGGCAATTGCCCGATTTCGGCCGCGACCCGTGGTTTGATCAAGCGCTCGCCTTGGCGCGCGCGATGGCGCTGGCCATGGAAGAATGAACGCGCCGCGCGGCGAGATAAAGGTCTTCGCCAGTCGCGCGGAGCTGGTGCTCGCCGCCGCCGAAGAATTTGCCAACTCGGCGCAGGCGGCGATTAATACGAACGGGCGCTTCGCCGTGGCGTTTTCTGGCGGCTCGACGCCGCGCCCCTTGTATGAGGCGCTGGCGCAGGCGCCATACCGTGAGCGCATCGACTGGACACGGGTCGAGTTCTTCTGGGGAGACGAACGGGCGGTCGCGCCGGACCATTCGGATTCAAACTTTCGGATGACGAACGAGGCTTTGGTCGCCAAGCTCGCGCCTGACCCCGAGCGGGTTCATCGCATGAAGGCCGAGCGCTCCGACCTCGAAAGCGCCGCCCGCGACTATGAGAGCGAGATCGCTCGCGCGCTGGGCAGAAACGGCGCGGATGGGGAGCCGCCAAGCCTAGACCTTGCTCTTCAAGGTCTAGGTCCGGACGGTCACACGGCCTCGCTCTTTCCTTATACGGAAGCGCTCAACGAATCGCGGCGCTGGGTGACGCCGAATTACGTGCCGCGCTTCAAGACATGGCGCCTTACGATGACGCCCAGGCTCCTGAATCGAGCGGCCCTGATTATCTTTCTCGTGGCCGGAATGGACAAGGCCGCGCCACTGGCCCAGGTTTTGGAGGGACCGGAAGACCCGCAGCGCCTGCCCGCTCAGATGGTCCGACCGGCGAACGGTCGTCTGCTTTGGCTGGCGGACCGCGAGGCGGCCTCTCGCCTGCGGCACTTGCCGTCGCTCTGATTATCGGCGCGCCTTCGAACGTCGCACGGCCGATTAAACGAGGAAGATCGAGAGCGTAGCGCTGCCGAGATGTCGCGAGCCGAAACGGCTGATGCTTGAGGCGATGGTGGTCTTCGCGGCGATAATCTTCCAGCGCGAAGGCTTGCTTGACTTGCGGCTTTCACGAGCAGAGATGAAACGACGGCTCAGGTGATGTTCGGCGTGGCCGCCCAATAAAATCAGAACCTATCGGTCGAGTTGCTGGAAAATGTTCTTGGCAGGTGATATCGGCGGAACCAAGACCTTGATCGCGGCCTTTGACGGCAAAGAGGACGGCTTAACCGTCGTGCGGGAGCAAGAGTTTCACAGCGCGCAATACGCCTCGCTGGCGGAGATCGTATGCGAGTTTATCCGCTCTGCTCCCCACCTTGACCTCAGCGCGGCATGCTTCGGCGTTGCCGGCATGGTGGTGGACGGCAGATGCCAAACGACCAATCTACCCTGGGAAGTAGACGCGTCGAAGCTCGCCGAGGCGGCCCGATTGCCCAAGGTCAAGCTGTTGAATGACCTGGAAGCAACGGCGCTCGGGGTACTCCAACTCAAACCCTCGGAGTTTGAACGGCTGAGCGAAAATGCGCAGGCGGCACCCGGCGGCAACATTGCCGTGATCGCCGCCGGCACCGGGTTGGGCGAAGCGCTTCTTTGCTGGGACGGGCACGATTATCGGGCGCTGGCCTCCGAAGGCGGACATGCCGACTTTGCGCCGCGCACCGAAATCGAAACCGAGCTCTTGCGCTACCTGCGCAACATGTTCCCCGAGCACGTGAGCTATGAACGCGTCCTGTCGGGGCCGGGAATCCACAATATCTACTGCTTTTTGCGCGACCGCGGCTACGGGTCCGAGCCGCAATGGCTGGCGCAGAGCCTTAAGCATAGCGCGGATCCCAGCGCGCTTATCTCGGAAACCGCGCTGGCCGGCAAGGACGAGCTATGCCGGCGAACGCTCGAGCTTTTCGCCACGCTGTACGGAGCCGAGGCCGGCAACCTCGCGCTGCGCTGCCTGGCAACCGGCGGGGTTTATATCGGCGGCGGTATCGGTCCCAAAATCAAGGCAGTGCTGGCCAACGGCAGTTTCATGCGCGGCTTTCTAGCCAAAGGTCGCCTTTCGGAGTTCCTCAAAGGGGTTCCGGTGTTTTTGTCGCTCAACCCGCGCGCGGCGCTGCTCGGCGCTGCTCACCACGCCGCCCGGCTATAGGCGCGCCGCCTCTCTGGCCGCGCGAGCGACGGCGAGACTCACTCGTGGTCGAGGTAAAAACGATCCTGGTCCTTGTTGTATCCGAACAACTCCGCGAAGCGTCCCCAATTGACGATCGTTGAAAAGAGACTCTCGGGGTCTTCGTTGGGCAACAACATGGCCAGATGGGAAAGTATGATCTCGCGGTCGAGCGAATTGTCTTCCTGGCCGCGCAAGAGCCGCACCAGGTAGCTGAACAGGCCCAGCTCCTTTAGGCGGCGGCGCAGAAGCTCCTTGCGCTGGTTGATATCGCTTTCAATGAATTCCTTGCCGAGCGGTTCAAGAACGATATCCCCGCTCGGCGTGGCGACGAAGCCCAGCACCTCCGCCGCCTTCATCACGTTGAGCATGTCGCTAAGCGGATAGTTCAGGTCATGCGCCAGCCGATAGCCATCTTCATTGCCGCCGCGAGCTTCCAGCAACTCCAAAAGGCCAATGACCCGGGTGATGCCGGTCTGGGGAATCGGATTGATCTCCCCAGCAACCATCAGCCGCGCTCCTCGATCAGCGAGAAGATTTGGTCGGTCAAAGAACTAAATACGTCGGCGCGCTTATGGCGCGGACGCGGCAAAGTCACGGTCAGTTCGCCGACCAGCCGGCCCGGCCCTCGCCCCATCACGAGCACACGGTCGGCCATCTCGACGGCCTCCTCGATACTATGAGTCACCAGCACTATGGTCCGCACCGGAAGATCAGGAGACTGCCACATGTCGAGCAACTCCTCGCGCATGTTTATCGCGGTCAGCTGGTCCAGGGCCGAGAACGGTTCGTCCATCAAGAGCACTTTGGGCTCCAACGCCAACGCACGGGCAAGCCCAACACGCTGCTTCATCCCGCCTGACAACTCGCGCGGGTAGGCTTCCTCAAAGCCGTCCAACCCCACCTTGTCTATAAATATCGCGGCACGCCGCTCGCGCTCCGCCGGCTCAAGGCCTCGCGCTTCCAGTCCCAATTCAACGTTGGCTTTGACCGTAAGCCAGGGTAAAAGCGCGAACGATTGAAACACCAAGGCGCATTCGAGGTTAATACCGTCAACCTGCCGGCCTTGGTAAAGCACCTGACCTGAGGTCGCGGGAATAAGCCCGTGGATGATTCGCAGCAGCGTCGATTTGCCGCATCCCGAGGGCCCCACGATGGCGACAAAATCACCTTCGTCGATCGTGAACGAGACCTTGTCGAGCACCTGAAGACTGCTGTTCGACCGTTCGTAGCTCTTCGAGACTTCTTTAAGCTCAAGGAAGGCCATAGGTCTGGTGGGTCTGTGTCGCGCATCGCAGTCACACCGGCTGTTCGCTTATAAACGATCAGCTCCTCTGTAATGTACCGCGCAGAACAATTGAATTACGATGGGCAACGTTCGCACCGCGAGGCATATCCTAGCAGGATATGTCCGATGAGGGGACGAGCGGGGTCGCCACTGCAAGAAAGTCATCAAGCGCCATCCTGGCCGAGCGTGGCCGTCAGCCGGCGATCTATTCCGTTTTTTCGTCCAGCGAGCAGAGTGCAACGTGGAGTGTTGACCACGTATTGAGCAAAACGGAAGAGAAAACGGCTTTCGACGCGGCCGTGAGGCGAGCAAGCGCGAATCCGGCTCGCATCGCGCAGCGTCGGCAGAAACCATGGGTATATAAACGGAGCGGAAAGCTTAATTCAAACTGCCCGCGCCTGCGGCAGCGAGGTTTGCTTTGCCACCCCTGGGACGACCGAAATGCCGACGGTGACGGCGCTTGATAAGGTAGGCGGGATCAGGCCCATCCTCGGCCTGTTCAAAGGCGCACGCACCAGAGCGGCGGACGGGTATGGCCGTATAATGGACCGGTCGGCGATGATTTTGCTCCATTTCAGGCCGGGTTCGCAAACGGAATCGCGAACCTGGACAAGGCGCGCCGCGCTCGACCGTCCGGACTTGGATTGGGTTATGCTCACCCGCATCATGGGTGTGCCCGGTGCGCGGGCCGAAACCGGCGAAGCCTTGGTCGAGGCCCTCAAGCACGCCTTACCCGAACGCGGCCCGCAGCTAATCGAGATGATAATGTGATAATGGAATAAGGGGCCTTGACCGTTGGGCCGCGACCGTCGACGCAGCCGCAGGACGATCGGTCCCTCTTGCCGCTTTGAGAGCCTAGCCGGGCTGATTGGCAGCCCCGACAACGCGCCTTAAGGCTTGGCTTCGACTTCCGTTTGGAGGGCCGTCGGATGCTTGAGAAAGCCAAGCGGAGGCATCGAGGCGGCTACGTCCTTAAGCGTCGCCTGTGAGAAAACGTCGAGCAGAGCGCGCTGACCATCTTCCCACACGCGGTACATCCGGCAGCCCGGGCGCAGAGTGCAGTTGTTGGTGGTGTCGAGGCATACGTTGAGCATGATCGGCCCCTCGACCGCCTCAATTACGTCGCGAAACGAAATTGCGTCGGCCGGGCGCGCGAGCTGATACCCTCCGCCGGGCCCGCGTCGGGAACGCACCAGCCCTGAACGAATCAGATCGCGGATAAGCTTTTCAAGGAAGTACTTCGGGATCTGCTCATGCGCTGATATCGCGTCGCCGTTGGCCACGCCGTCCCGGCTATCGGCAAGATAGATCATCGCGCGCAGCGCGTACTCAATTTTGCGCGGTATCTGCATCAGACCCATCGCTGCACCCTCCCGAACGTCGTTCGCGGCCGCGACGCGGCCTGATGTGCAGTTCTATCGCGCAGGCGCGCTCCGTTCATGGTTGGTCATCCCGCCTACCCGCTCGGCGAGCAGCTTTTCGACGTATTTGCCTAGCAGATCGGCTTCAATATTCACTGTGGAGCCCAGCGACTTAAGACCCAGGGTCGTAACTTTCAAAGTGTGAGGAATCAAAGCGCATTTAAAACGCGCGCCGTCGACGGCGAACACCGTGAGGCTGACCCCGTCCACCGCAGCCGAGCCTTTCTCGACTAAATAGCGCGACAGTTCGGCCGGAGCTTCGAAGGAGATCAGCCGTGCCTCACCTTCCCGTTCCACGCCAATGATCCTGCCGACCGCGTCAACATGACCGCTTACCAGATGGCCGTTGAGCAACGAACCCATTGTCAGCGCCCGTTCGAGGTTGACGCGCTCGCCGCGCTGAAGCTCGCCAAGCACGGTTCGGCGCAAGGTCTCGGCTGATAGCTCCATTGAAAGCACGCTAGCGGATTTGCCGGTCACCGTCAGGCAGCATCCGTTAACTGCTATTGAGTCGCCAATATTAACCCTATCGAGCGGCAAGGCGCCGACGCCGACGGTCAACAAAGCTCCCTTTTCTGAGGGTGTTAGGTCGAGAACGGTTCCTAGGTCCTCGACAATTCCGCTGAACACGGTTTCACCTGGCGGTCAGCCGCACTTTGGTTTGCGGCGCCTTTGGCGTCCAGCCCAGTCCAACTCTGGGCACAGGGCAGCTTCTCAGCCGGGGCCCTACAGCATCGCACCCCAGTCCCGGTCGCCGTAACGCACCGACCATGGGCAAAGTACCGGTGTTATTCTAGCGTTTACAGTGCCAAGCGCCAACTGGCCCATCTTGGCCCTCGAAACGGCCCGCTGCACGGCTTTTAATGCTGGCGCGCGGGAGCCCGGGCCGTTGCTACAAGACTCGATGCGGCAAGCTGGGAGGCAAAGTTAGCTTGCCTAAAATTGCCGGCCGGCGCGCGCCCGTAACACTGGGAATATTTCCCGCTCGCCCCCGGGCCATCTCATAGGCAAGAATCGCGAACGCCATCGCTTCAACGGCGTCACCGTCGACTCCCACCTGGTCGGCGGTCAGCACCTCGATACGCGGCATCTCAGCCTTGAGCATGCGCATCAAAGTGCCGTTATGGGCTCCGCCCCCGGCAACGATCAACTGCTCGACCGGACCTAGCGGCGTGACAAAGCGCCGCACCGCCTCGCCGATCGAGCGCGCGGTAAGCGCGGTCGCGGTAGCAATCAGGTCGAGCTCAGACAACTTAAGCGCTCGCCCCCTGGCGCTAAGCTCACGAACGAAGCTTAGGCCGAATTGCTCGCGCCCGGTTGACTTAGGCGGGCGACGATGAAAATACGGATGACCCATCAGCTCGGCGAGCAGGAGGTCGCTGGCCTTGCCGCGCGCCGCAAGCCGTCCGTTTCGGTCCATCCGCAGCTTGCCTCTGCTTGTGCGGCTGGCCAGCGCGTCGATGACCATACTACCCGGGCCGCTGTCGAAGGCGATTAGCCGAGGATCGCCGAGCCTGGCGCCCGGCGGCAGATAAGTTGAATTGGCGATCCCACCGATATTCTGGACGACCCGTCCGCGCGTCGGATCGCCGAATAAAAATAGGTGGGCAAGCGGCGCCAGCGGCGCTCCTTGACCACCGAGCGCCATGTCCATCGGGCGGAAGTCGGCGACCACCGGAACGCCGGTTAGGGCAGCGATCATCGCCGGCTCCCCTAATTGCAGCGTGGAAGACGTCTGCCCGCGGCGCGTAGCGTGCGGCGGCAGATGGAAAAACGTGTGACCGTGAGAACCGATTAACGCCACCTCGCGGGCTGCGACGCCCGCCCGCTTAAACAGCTTGAGAGCCGCCTCTCCCAGCGCGCGTCCAAGAGTTACGTTGACCGCCGAAAGCTCGGCTACCGTTGAGCCGCCCGCCTCGAAGCGAGTGGTCCGCGTTCCGCGCGGATAGCGCGGCTGATCTCCTTCGGTGACCGACAAAATCCGTTCGCGCAGGGCGCGCCGATAGGGAAAGGTGTGAAAGGCGAGCAGCTCGCAGGACGGACGCTCGTCGCGCTCTTCGATTCGGACTAGAGCGGCCGAAATCCCATCATGGGAGGTCCCCGACATCAGACCAACCACCAGGGAAGAAGCCGCCGGAAGAAGCCCGTACCAGGCCGCCGGGGCGAGGGAAGCGGTCGTCAGCTGGCGCAATCGACCCGTCGAGCGCGATCCCGACGCCGGAGGTGAATCACCGGTCGAGGTCATACACACCATAAACCCGAGGTTGACCGCAAACCGGACGTTGACCGACGGCGCCGCCCGCGTGGACCGTAGAACGCCAGCTCCCGCAGAACGCGCGGTTAAGGGCGTGCCAATCGGCCATTTTCATCGGCAAACGGGTGGCGGATGAGCTTGGCCCTCTGGTGCGCATGGTTCAGGACTGTTCAGCCCGTCATTGCTTCTCTGGGGTGGTGAATCGCGGACCCCACAGCGAAGTAAGCAGCAAGCGCCATCCCGAGGGCAGCTCGAGCGAGCCGGAGATTGCGTGGGCCGCGGGATCGATTATTACTTTCTCGCCCTGATGCCACTGCACGAGCAACGTCTTGTGGCCGACCTGCCGGCCGGTGGCGGGCTCGATCGCGAAATCGCCGTACATGGTTCGCGTGCACAGGTCGCTGAATGCTTGGCGCAGGCGTCTCTGGTCGAGCGTGCCTGCCGCGGACAGGGCGGCGACGGCGAGCAGTCCCGCCGCGTAGGCTTGAGCCGCCGGATAGTCGCAACTCACCTGGGGAGCCGCGCGATACATGCGCCTTGCAAATTCCTGAGCGTCCGGCCCGAGCTCGACGCCTTCGATCGCGTCCGGTTCCCATTGGCTCGGGCCGACTATTCCTTCGGCGCTAGCGCCCATCTCGACGGCGAAGCGGGATATCCCCGCCGCCACGCAAGCCAGCACCGGCAGGTTGAGCGAAGAGGCCGCCGCGGCCTTCATCAAAGCGACGTCCTCCATGAAACTGCCCGCGCTGACGAGCACGTTCACCCATCCGCGGCGCATCTGACGCAGGATTTCGCCCAGCGTCTGCGCGTCGCGCTCGGCGGTGACCCGTTTAAGGCAAATCCGCACTGCGCGCCTGCGCACCGAAGGCTCGGCGCAGGCGGCTTGGAAGCCCTCGATCACGGCGCGCGCGAACGGCGTCGGCGCGGCCACCAGAGCGACGCGCTTGCGCCAGAACTTGAGCGTCGCGAGCATCCGCGCAAAGCCGTGCAGGTAAGCGCTCGCCGGCGTCGCCACGCTCACGATCAGGCGCCAACCGGCTTCGTGCAGATCGTCGCTCGTACCGCCGTGATTAACCAGAACTTTGCCCGCTTGCTCGGCAATCGGCGCCGCGACGCGCACGAGGTCGCTCGCGTAGGGACCAAACAGAACGTCAACCGGCCGTTCGAAGCATAGCGCGCGATAAATTTCTCTGCAGCGCGCAGGCGAGCTCTCGTCGTCGTGGCACTCCAGTTCAAGCCACCAGCGCCGCCCGTGGAGCTCGACGCCTCCGGCCTGGTTCTGGTCGGCGACAAAAAGCTCTAGCGCCGCCAGCGCCTGCCGTCCCATCTCGGCATAACGCCCGCTTAAAGAAAGCGACAGGCCAAGCTTGAGCTCTTCCACTTTGTTTCAGCCGTCGTCCAAGGCTACTGCCACTTTAGCGCGCTTGGCGTGCTTACAATAAGCAGCGCGAACCCGCGCTAAGTCGAGACGGAGCGAGCCGGGGCAACGGGGCAGGGCGGCGTTGCGGTTTGCGGCCGAACCGGTATTCGCTACACTTGGCCGGGCGAATCCTCACCGGCCAGTTGGTTGCGGTTTGCGGCCGAACCGGTATTCGCTACACTATATGACTGCGCGACCGCCTGGAGCAGGCGTTCGGTGTTCAGGCCGTACCGGTATTCGCTGCACTTTCAGCCCTGGTGTACATGTGTTGATTCTTGT